>JBPCVD010000053.1:0-27665 GCA_051010815.1 Rubripirellula sp. | reverse complement strand
GTAGTGGATTGAGACGGTTCATCGGACGCCGACTGCGTAGCCCCATCTTCATGATCGGGCGCCGCGCTGGGTGTGCCGTTGAGTCTTAGTTTATCGAGTAGCGCGGTCATGAATCGATGTTTCCCAGGAGATTGATCGTCCGAGGTCGGCTCGGCTCTCCGATTTCGTCCATTATTCAGGGCACCTTCCGAGTCCGTTCGGGGCGCAAATGTTTCGAGTCCTTGAGACACTTTCCGGTCAGCGTGTTCACTTGGCGTATTCATGCCTCTTCCAACGTCATCGCAAGGGACCGAAGCATCATTCGTTGGCCGGACTTCAATTCCCTGAAATCACCGGCCAATCCAGCCTTTACCAACCAACGGTCACCCCTCCGAGTCAGAATCGCCCGGTCGGTCGATTCACGGCAACGGAGATGACAATCGGGTCCAGGACCAACCAGCAACGTTTCGCTGACCAACACAACACCGTCCACGTGTTGATCGAAACGATGTGGCGCGTTGAGTCGCAAGACGGCCGTGTCCGAAAGTGGGCTTGGCTGATCCAGCGTCATCGCGGCGGTTCCCGGAATCGGAAGTTGCTGACCTGTGTTGATCAGCTTGCGAGAATCGGCAGATCTCGCGCCCTTCCAAAAATAGTCGCTCCCCGCTCTTAGGATCGTTCCAGCCTGTCGGGGCCAATCAGCTCGAACGCAAATGTCTGCGGGTGCTTCGTGACTCAATCCTCCAACACTCCAGCTGTCGCCGGAAAGCAGCAAGAAGCCTCCGCATCCGTCTATCCAAAGCCTCCAGCGAGATGCTGGAGGCGTTTGGTTCATCGAGGTGGCATTGATTGCTGACACAGATCAGCCTGCGGTGTCAGGGGAAGGAAAAGCCAGAGAAAGCATCGTCGACTCAGTCGAGTTGGATCGCAACCAGCGATCCAGACTCATTCGACTTCGATTGAGATCCGTCAAAGTAGGACGAGATATCATTGAGTAGATCTTGCTCGTTCGGCTCGTCCAAGTCGATCTCTCCAAAGTACTCGGCATCAACGCTCATTGTCTCTTCCTCCACGTCGATCCGAGTCGCAATCTCATCGAGCAATTCGCGAGTACGAGCCAGTTGACTATCGTCCAAGTTCAGTTGACTGCTCGTCTGAGCGACCCGCAGAGCACCGAGCCGAGCCTGAAGATTCTCCACCTCAACTTCGAGTTGACGCTTCGCGCCCAACATGGCTTCCATACGCTCCTGTGCCGCTCGCAGCGAAGACTCTCGCGCTGTCAGCATCTGTTCCAATTTGTCCGCAGTCGCTCGCCGTGTCTTGAATCGCTTGAAACGATTTCCCAAGTCACTCTTAACTTGAGCTGACGTGTAGGTGCGTCCGCCGTAAGTGTAGGAGTCGTTATCGCTTCGAAGATCATCGCTCAAACGCTCGATATCATCCTGGGTCTTGGTCAGACGCTCGTTGGTATCGCCCAACTGCTTCGCCAAACGCGTGGCTTCAACTTTCTCGCGAGCAATCCGCTTCGCGTTCACTTCGATCTCAGGCTTCAGATCGGCAATCATTTGGCGGGCCCGTTTCAATTCCCACTCCAAAGGCATCGCTTCACTCGCTGAACTCTGCAGCCAGTTCACACCGCAACGTGCGTAACTAAACAGCGGCACGCCAAGCGTCACGCTGGAAAGAAGCGCCAAGGCGCCTCCCGTTAGAACCATTTTCTTAATCATCATACTTCCCTCAAATTGGTGGCTGATTCGAAGCGGAGGGTTAGGCTCACATGGTCTAACCACCGTTCAACAAACAACCATTCGCGGCCTGCCTCAGCATCTTGGGGAGGATCTGGGCAAAATCTCCCGCCTAACGCCCTTTTTCATGATTTTGCGATGATTGACTTCAGATTGCTCCTGAAACCGAACGTGACCGACACGCTAGCCCTTTTTTGGCTAGCAAAACGCCACAAAGGGGCAAATAATCACTTCATTTGCCATCTACAGGCATATAATTAGACTGAGAGGGTCAATAAGGCCGATCACTTATCCTATTGCCTGTCGAGTTGGCAAAACGAAACACGGATGTTTCGATTTCGCGGCGCTAGCAATTATACGCTACGTCGAATCCGCTTCCCTAACCTGTTTATAAGACTGGACTTACCATCCACATGCGTGCATTTCACCCGCTTCGGCACGGTGATTGCAACGAACCTTGAGAACCGTGTCGGTCTCTGACCCATTGTGAGGCCGACGCGGAACGAGCTGAAACCGATTTTCCGCACGGGTTTAGTTTGTGACATCTACCTCGCAATGGACTGCCTACTACGGAGACCACTCCGATGACTACCTCAAGCGATCATCGAACACCGCCGCCGCCACCCAGTGGCGAGCATTGGTACGAACTTACAGCGACCCTTTCCGCCGAATCGACCGAAGCATTTGGTAGCTGGCTGGAAGATGAACTGCAAACGCTCGAGGATGAGCTGGAGAGCTTTGTCACACCTCAATCCTTGAGAAAGACACTGCGTCGCTAGCGACCGTCGCTTCTTTCACTGCGCGGGGCGGGGAAAACGTCCCGCTTCTCTATTCTGGTTTCACCAACGCCGCTCTCGTCTCGACGCCATGCCGTCCCTCGAGTCCGCTTGCGTTGTATCAGGCTGAGGTCCCACTGAGTAAGCTCTTCGCTGACCCCGTTCCTTCACCTCTGGGAATCAGCGATGGAAATCCGGCTTTTGCTCTTGGTTACGATCCTGTGCTGGGGAGCGATCTCTGCTCCCGTCAATTGTGTTGCGCAGGGCATCGTCCTGGAAACCATTCCGGCGGAATCCGAGAGCGATTGGACGCAGCCTAGTTTCTGGGACACGGTCGACGGTGAACCCCCGGAAGCGAGCTGGGAATTTGAGGACGACGAAGTGCGCCTCGTCCAACCTCGTGGAGGCAAGGGGAGTCTCATCAGCGGTCCCATGCCAACGAACTTCGATCTCACGTTCGATTGGAAGATCGAGGCTGGAACCAACTCTGGTTTGAAATACAGGCTCCGAAGATTTGGCCCCAAGTATCTGGGAGTCGAGTATCAGATCATTGATGATTCCGCAGAGGACATTGACAAAGGTTCCACGGCATCGATCTACGACCTGGTCGAGCCCTCAAAGAAAAGATTGAATCCAATAGGCCAGTGGAATTCGGCCCGAATCGTCGCACGTGGGCAAAAGCTTCAGCACTACCTCAACGGAGAGCTTGCTTCGGAGGTGACCACGGTAGGCCCAGACTGGGATCTCCGTTTTGCGCTCAGCAAATTCTGGGGTGCCGAGGGGTTCGCATTTCCTGCGGAGGAAAACCACATCATGTTGACCGATCATGGTGGCAAAGCGAGCTATCGAAACTTTCGTTTTGCAGCCTTAGAGGAACCGGATGACGCGATCACCGCTCCCGCCAATGGACCATTCCTAGGCAACGCGATGCGAAATAGCTGGGCTGATCAAACATCCATTGTGTTGTGGACTCGCACTACGCGTGATCGAGAGATGAATACGACGGGACCAAGATTTCGTTCCATCTCCAAAGGAGACGCATCCAAGTTAGCGAAGCAGACGGATCCGGAAGACTTACTTTCCGCCCAGCTTCCTGACGGATCCGAACTCGATGAAATGTTCGGTGCGTGCCCGGGTGCTGAAGGCGAAGTTCGCTTGACGTACTTTCCTAAGCTGCAAAGGCGATCCCCAAAGACGACGGAGTGGATAGCAACGCAAGCGTCCCAGGATTTTACGACACAGTGGGAGTTGAAGGACCTGAAACCGGGAACGCGTTACGCTGCTGTGATCGAAGCGAGACCGGTCGGTGGATCCTCCCCAACCGCCGTCATCCGCGGCGGTTTCGAAACGGCGCCAGCGGCAAGCAAAAAGCAAGACGTTCGCTTCAACGTCACGACCTGTCACGATTTCATCCGCCGCGACGATGGACTGCGCGGTCACAAGATCTACCCCGCGATGAAGCGACTCGCGCCGGACTTCGTTGTCCACGCCGGCGACATCGAATACTACGACAAACCCGATCCTTGGGCCTGCACGATCGACTTGATGCGTTTCAAGTGGGGACGCATTTTCTCACTGCCGAGCAACCGAGAGTTCTATCAGAACACCTCTACCTATTTCATCAAGGACGATCACGACACACTCAAGAACGATTGCTGGCCGGGCCAGATGTATGGTTCAGTTTCGTTCGAGCAGGGACTGAAGTTGTTCAACGAGGAACAGTTCCCCTCGCGCAACCCGCGTTACCAAACCGTTCGCTGGGGACGCGACCTGCAGATATGGATCCTCGAGGGACGTGATTACCGAAGCCCAAACACGATGGCAGATGGACCTGAGAAGACAATCTTGGGCACCGAGCAGAAGAAGTGGCTCTTTGAAACACTGGATCAGTCTGAAGCCAAATTCAAACTTGTCTTTTGTCCGACGCCCATCGTCGGCCCTGACCGAAACAACAAGAAAGACAACCACGCCAACATAATTTTCGCGCACGAAGGCGAAGAAATTCGGAAGGGGCTCTCCGATGTACCCGGCCTAATCGTGTTCTGCGGAGATCGACATTGGCAGTATGCATCGGTCGATCGCGACACGGGACTTTGGGAGTTTGGTTGCGGTCCTGGCAGCGAAAAACACGGACTCGGCTGGAAGAAGGGTGATGAGCGCCCGGTTCATCGCTTTCTTAGAGTTGCCGGCGGTTTTCTCTCCGGAGAGCTGCGATACGGCAACGGAAAGTCGGGAGAATCGAAGCTGAAGCTTCAGCACCGCACGGTTGATGGCGAGGTCGTGAGCGAGTTTATCTTCCCGATGAGTGAGCCATCAGAATCGGAAGAGCAAGATGAGCCGGGCGAGTGATCGACGAGCAATCACGTCGCCTTTTCGGCTCCGCTTTTGACTAACGTGCGTGCTGCTGGATCATCTGCATCAGGTCAGTCGAAGGCTGCTGCAATGTCATCACTCGAGTCTCGGCACTCGGGTTGTCACGGTCACGCACGATAACGATGACCTCCTGGTTTGCAGCGATCGCGTTCACAGGTGGCGTGTTCATGCCACCTGTGGTGCTACCCAGACTCATCGCCGCCGGCATGACAGCCGAGGATGGGTTCCCAGTCGCAGCAATTGCCGAAGGTTGCATGACCGATGGACTGAGTGCTGCATCGCTGCCCGGTAGGCTCGCGATTCTTTCGGCAGGCTGGTTCGTGCTGGCGATTTGCCCCGCCGCTGGACTGGTGGACTGATAGAGGGCAGAGAGTCCGACGCGATCGAGTTGCCAATGCACCGATCCGGGCCCAGCGTAGATCCCAACATCACCTTTGTAGTCAGCAGCGTTGCAGACGCCGATCAAACGACCTGACTCGTCAAACAACCCTCCGCCACTGCGACCATCAATTGGTGCTCCGGCGATCTCAAGATTTGAGACCCCCAGGTGTTGGTCGTATTTGTTGATTCCGGTAATTCGAGTGTCACGTCGCGACGGGTCGTCCCCGCGATCGCAACCATAGCTAAATGCTGTCTGGCCGTTGCGAACCTTTTCTTGAGGCCCGATCACATCAACCGCCTGAATCGCGAACCCAGGTTGAATGGTCACCAGAGCAATGTCGCGGGTGTCGGCGTCAAAGTCGAGCACCTTGCCGAGGACTGTTCGGGTCTGGCCGCCGACATACAGATCAACCTCAATCTTGCCTTCCCCTTTGTTGTCTCGAAACAGATGCCCGCAGGTTAGAACAAGTGCTTGATCGCCATGCGTGTCGATGATCGTGCCCGTGCCGGCTCCATAGCCGTTCCCATCGTGAACTCGCAATCGCACGGTTGCGGCGCGAGCCCTTTCAACAGCGTCAGCCAGCGACATGCTGGGCATCGGCTCACTGCTGGGTGCCGCTGCCGCCGAGGTCAGCGTCTGATCACCGCGTGAAGCGACACCGCCAACAGGAGGCGCAAGGCGTGTTTGGGGGGGCTGGATCTCACCGGGTCCTTGACTCATGGCGCCAGTCTGGACGCGTTGTCCCAATGGATTGATCGCCAGGGCTGCTTTCAGCTCACCTAGCGATTGTGTCCCGATTAGTCGGGTGACTTCCTTCCCGCCAGAGACGACGACAAAGGTAGGTGTTTTGCGGATTCCGTATCGTGCCGCCAAGTGAGGCTCGGCAACGACGTCGACGTGTCGGACGACCACGCCTGACTGCGCCAACTGGGCGAGCGTTGGCTGCATCGCCTGGCAAGGCCCGCAGTGAGGAGACGAAAAATCGATCAGAATCCCGTCGGAAGCTCCAACGTTCCCTGACATCGCTGGCAATCCGAGAACCATGCCGACACATAATGCGAACATCAACCTCGTCACGCTCGTCCCTCCTTGGACAGAGTTTGAATCTACGATGCACACCGGCCTCCATGCCGATGGGAGAAGCGAGCGAACACGCGGGGACACTCGGTCATCTCAGCTCGGGATAGTCCTTCACATGGCGGCGTGAGGGCAAGGTCAAACGGTTGCATGCGGCCGGAACTTGAGTCTTTTTTCAGTTTCACGCCCACTTTTCGAAAATCTTTCTCTGCAGACGATCGGTTCCACAGTCCGTTTCCAATTGTCGCCGCCCAGGTTGCGTGGCACCGCACGCGAACGGCCATCGCGGACACCTCCACGTGGTGACCGAACTTCCCGTCGTCGTCAAAGCCGCAGATGATTACAATCCCGTCCCCCCACATCCGATCTACCCCCAATTCTTCGATGACAAGACAAATCCTGGTCACCAGCGCTCTGCCATACGCCAATGGTCCGATTCACATCGGTCACTTGGTGGAGTACATCCAGACCGACGTTTGGGTCCGTTTTCAACGACTCAGAGGAAACCGATGCGTCTACATTTGCGCCGACGATACGCACGGCACTGCCATCATGATTCGGGCAAAAAAGGAAGGTCGGAGCGAAGAAGAGTTAATCGGAGCCATGAGCGAAGCACATCAGCGAGACTTCGCGGGCTTCGACATTCAGTTTGATCACTACGGCAGCACCAACAGCGAATCCAACGAAAAGATCTGCGGTGAATTCTGGCAGGCACTTCGGAAAGCAGATCTGATCACAGAGCGATCGATCGAGCAGCTTTTTGATCCCGAGGCCGAGACATTTCTTGCCGATCGATTCGTACGCGGCACTTGTCCCAAGTGCGGTCGAACCGATCAGGCCGGTGATAATTGTACCTGCGGACACACCTATAGTCCGACGGACTTGATCGATCCCAAGAGCACGCTCAGCGGAGCAACGCCGGTGCTGCGTGAGTCGACGCACCTTTTCGTGCAACTAGAAAAGCTCCACGGGTTTCTCAGCGAATGGGTCAATGAAAGCGGAGCCCTGCAGAGCGAAGTCGCCAACTATCTGAAGGGACACTTTCTTGCTGACGAACTACGCGATTGGGATATCAGCCGGCCGGCTCCCTACTTTGGCTTCGAGATTCCCGATGCGCCCGGGAACTACTGGTACGTGTGGTTCGACGCGCCCATCGGTTACATCGCAAGCACTCAGGAGTGGTGCCAGAATAACGAAGAAAACCTCGATGATTGGTGGAAGAATCCCGAATGTGAAGTCCATCATTTCATCGGCAAAGACATCACCTACTTTCATACATTGTTCTGGCCTGGAATGCTAAAGACTGCGTCCTACAGTCTTCCCACGAAAGTGCACATCCATGGGTTCCTGAACGTTGATGGCAAGAAGATGTCGAAGCGTGACGGAACGTTGATCGCTGCCGAGACGTACCTGCAACATGCAGACCCCTCGTACTTGAGATACTTCTACGCAACGAAGCTGACACCTCGGGTTGAAGATCTTGACTTGGGGGTCGATGAGTTCGCAGAAAAAGTCAACAGTGACCTTGTCGGAAAGGTCGTCAACCTGGCCAGCCGGGTTGGAAAATTCGCCCATGCAACGGGCCTGTCAGAGACCTATCCCGATGACGGTGGCCTGTTCGAGACGGCGGCGGCTGCCGGTGACGAAATCGCTGCCGCCTACGAAGCGGGCGACTACGCAAAGGCGATGAGACGAATCATGGAGCTCGCCGATGCTGCGAATCCGTTTGTCGAACATGCGAAACCGTGGGAGATGAAGAAAGACGAGTCGCGAGTGGATGAATTGCGCGACGTTTGCACGGTCGCGCTCAACTTGTTCCGACAACTGACGATTTATTTGACACCCGTGTTGCCTGAATTGGCGACGAAGTGTGGTGAGTTACTGGGAGACGAAATCAATTCGTGGAGCCAAAGTCGATCTCCGATCGTTGGTACTCCCGTTGCAAAATTCAAACGAATGATGGATCGATTACAAACCGAGGACTTAGTGAAAATGATGGAAGAAAGTAAAGAGATGGCCGCGGCTGAAGCAGCAGTCAGTGATACACCGACCTTTAACGACAGCGACCAGCCATTAAAGGATGAACCGCTTGCCGACGAAATCACAATCGACGACTTCGCAAAGGTCGATCTGCGTGTGGCTCGTGTCGTCAGTGCAGAGCACGTCCCCGAAGCCAACAAGCTCCTGAAGTTGACCCTCAGCCTTGGGGGCGACGAACGTCGGCAAGTCTTTGCGGGCATCAAGGCAGCCTATGAACCGGAGGCTCTGGTCGGACGACTCGTGGTGATGGTGGCCAACCTGAAACCTCGCAAGATGCGATTCGGACTCAGTGAGGGCATGGTGACGGCCGCTGGCCCAGGTGGCGCTGATGTCTTCATTCTGGGTGTCGATGAAGGCGCCTTGCCCGGCCAACGAGTGCACTGATCGAGAGCGGTTGACCGGAAATGCCTCAGCAACCGTTCCATTCCCTGCGTCGGTATCTGCTCGACCGGATGGTGTTAAGACCATCACGGAATCCGATTGAGTTCCCGACGCAGGAACGAAGGATGGTGGATTGCGAAGGACGTGACTTGGAGTGTTTCGTTCAACGCAACTACGAAGATGATTCGCCACCCGATCTGTTGGTTCTGAAGTTTCCTGGCACGGCGGGGCGAGCGGAGCGATCAACCGAGTTCCCCTCCTCGATGTTGAACGTTCCCAAAATGTCCCTTTGGACATGGAATCCACCCGGCTACGGAAAGAGCCCCGGCCGCGCCAGCTTGTCTGCGATCGCCGAAGCGGCGACGGCCTTCTATCGCACTGTCACTCAGCAACAAGTTGGACCGACGACCACTGTTTGGTTATGTGGAAACAGCCTTGGTTGCGTGACCGCACTCCACGTCGCTGCGGATACCCAACCCAACCCCGCCCACTCGGGGCTCTTGCTCCGAAATCCGCCGCCACTTCGTAGAGTCGTTCAGCGAATCGCAGATCGTTACCCGCACTTCGGTTTGGTCAATCCCGTGATCGAGAGTTTGTGCGATCCGATGGACGCACTCAACACCGCGAAACAAGTCAAATTGCCAGGCGTATTTCTGCAGTCTGAACTGGATACGTTAGTACCCATCGAGCTTCAAGATGAGATCATCCATGCCTATGGCGGCGCTCATCAAGTCGTTCTGATGGAAGGTCTCGGTCATGGTTGCCTTGCGACCGAAGATCATGAGCCTTCCATCGAAGCGTCGGTCAATTGGCTGTGGGACCAAACAGGATTTGACAAGCGTGAACTCTGAAGCCTCTCCTGATCGCCAACTCAGTGTGGGCGACATCCAGATCCGATCCGCCAACGTCAACGACGCCGGTGTGATCGCGCGAATCTATAATTTCCACATCGATTTGGGAGGAGCAACATTCGATACCGAACACTGGGAAACCGAGTTTGTTGCGCGGTTAGTCCACTGTTCCTTGCCTGAAGCTTGGTTCGTCGCCACATGTCATGGAGATTCCACCAGCGACGAAGAGGTCGTTGGCTGGGCTTCCGCGCGAAGACATAGCCTTCGACATGGCTATCGATTCACCTGTGAAACGGCGATCTATTTGACACGTCAAGCGATGGGCTGTGGCATCGGGGACCTGCTGCAGCAGCGTCTCGAAACGCATTGCCGTGAATCAGGCATCCACCATGCGATCGCAAAGATTATCGCGGACAATGAACGCAGCATCGCGTTCCATCGTCGCTTCGGTTACGAACTCGTCGGAATCCAAAAAGAAATCGGCCACATGGGTGGAGAATGGCGAGACGTTGCGATCCTGCAAAGAATCTTTTAGTCGCTTCAATCGGCACCAACAGCCGAACGCCAATCACGATCTAGCTGAGTGATTGTTCGACAGCTGAGGTGATCATCGCACTTTTTGCATGTTGTACGTAGGCGACGACGGCGAAAGACGCACCCGCATCACTGGGCGTTGGCCACGTGAGCTCACCGGATGGCTCAGTCAATCGCCGAATCGCAAAGTCTCGCACGACGTTTGCGTGAGTGAGCGTGCGACCTGCGTTTTCCCCACGTGAAGCCGTCGCCGAGAGCGAACGAGCCACCAAAGCGAAATTCACGAGCCGCCCTTCACCCTCCCCTGTCACCGAGTACGTCACGTTGACGCCGCGCTGCGCATCTTGCTCTGCACGCAGTTCGATTTGGTGCTCCGGCGCAGTTTCCTTCGCTTGGTCAAGAATCGCATCCAGCTGCTTGCGTCGAGATCCCACGAAACCAGTCTGCCCGTTCACGATCATTTGTGGCGTGTAGACTCGATCCTTGAGTACGTTTGCGTACCGCTTCTGCCGCTGAGACCAAAACGCGGAAGAGAACGGGTCTTGCCAGCCAAGATGGTTCCAGTAGTCCACGTGAAAAGAAAGTCCAATCGCTGGCACACCCTCAGACTCATGACGTTCCACCAGATCCGCAAGCACACGGTCGGCTGGAGGACAGCTACTGCAACCTTGGCTGGTGAAGAGCTCGACAATGTTCAGTTGATCGCTGCCGCGATCGGCGGCCTGACCAACTTCCGCAGACTCAAACGCATCCGCTGCGCTGGGCGAAGCCTTACTCACCAAGGGAGGTTCGAAGGCTCGCAACGAACTCGAAACGGCGACGCCGACCGTCGCACAAGATGCCGCGCGTAACCAGCGACGACGTGAATCGGCGAGCTGATCAGGTTGCATGTTCTTCCTCCCCTACGAAACTTGTACGCACTGGAAGGATGGCGTTCCATGAAAGAAGTCCGCCGTCGGAATCAAACGACCCGAGGGCAACAAATCCCAGGGCCACTCACAACCAGAGGACAAACGAGAAACAGCAGAGACCCACCTATCGAAATCGAATCAAGGGTAGCTTGTCTCGATCGATTATCGAGTCGAACCTCGAGCCTCCGCCAACATGCTGATCATCTCTGGCAAGATTAGCGATGATGGTAAAGCGTAGGTGACCACGCGTCCGGCTCTCGCAATGTTGATGCCGATCACATTCCCTTTGGTATCGAGCAAGGGACCGCCACACTCATCAGGATCGAGCACGGTGTCGTGCTGCATTACCTGATCAAACCCGCTGAGACGGACATTGCGTGGACCATTCACCTTGGTATCGCTTTCAGACTCCTGCATCACCCCAAAGTCACGAATGCTCGCATCCATTTCCATGGTCGATAATCCGCGTGAGGAATTCTTGCGGCGAATCGTCAGCCGAACACTCTCGCCGGGGAACATACCTCGCAGCGTCTCAATCACCCCAAGTCGACTCTTTTCTTCGCGCCCGTTGATCGCAACAATCAAGTCGCCCTCCTTGATTCCGGCCATCTCCGCTCCGCTATCGGGCCAAACTCCTTGGACCAAAGCGCGTCCGCTGGAATCGTCTTCGAGCAAGACTCCCAGTCTGCCGCGGTGATCGACTGGACGCGGGGCGGCGCCGAACACGCCAACGCCAATCGGGGTCGATTTACGCCCCACGCTGACAACGAAACTTGCGACTGGAGGTGGTTCTCCGGAGAATTCCGCCGGCCGAACCGTGATGTCCGCCTGAATCTTAAGCAGCGCTAAGTCGTTCCCGCGACGAACCGCAGCCACCCGTGCCGGCAACAGCCGATTGTCACTGAGGCGAACTCGGATGGGGTCGCCGCTGAGTTCACTACGCTTCGTCAGCACATAGCCATCAGCCGCGACGACAGTGCCGAGTGCGACCGGCTTATCTCCGCTGTAGACCTGCACGACCGCATTCTTCACAGCTTTCGCAACCGGCCTGACCAGATTGATCATCTCCTGGTTGTCGCGTCGCTCAAACTGACCGTGAGCGGAAGAAGCGACGACCAGCAGCGAAAGCCCGACGACGGATCGACAGAGGTTCAAGGGAATGCGTTTCATGCTGTTCGGTCTAATTTGTAGAAAATCACTCAGTCGGCCCGACCAATCTCAACGGTCAACCGCATCACGGTTCCGCCACGTGTGACCCAAATGTTCACTCTTTCACCGGGCATCGTGTCAGCGACCGCCCGTTTCAACGACTCAAAATCAGTGATCGGTTTCTCCCCAAACTGATCAATGATGTCTCCAGGCTGCATGCCACCCGCCTCAGCAGGTGAATCGGCTTTGACGATATCGACGATCGCCTGTGGAGCCGATTTACTGCCTTGTACTCCCAGAACTGGACGAAACCCTGGCAATGCCCCCCAAGATTCGCCTGACCTCAATCGATCCCAATCGTCATTGTAATTATCGATTGGCACATGCAAGTTATCGGCGACGTCGTTACCAATTCGACTGTGAATCGCGATCAACTTTCCGGCAATGTCAAACAGCGGGCCACCGCTGTCGCCACCAATCAACGCACAATCGGTATTGAGGGCGAAGTCCTCAACGCGCGAAATCCGTCCAATCCGGGTCACCGGTCCACGTCGTTGATCGAATCCACCCGGGTGCCCCGTCGCGACGCACCACATGCCCTCAACCAAATTCTTGCTCGTTCCCAGCGTCGCATGCGGCCACGGTTTCCCATCGTTCTGGCCCTCGTCAATGCGGATGAGACCTGCATCGACATTTCGGTTCATGCCGAGCGTGGTTGCGGAAACCTCGCGGCCATTCTTCAGAGTGATGGTCGCCTTCTTTCCCGGTCGCATCGCGACATGAGCCGCTGTCAGCACGTAGCCGCTGTCTGTGATGATGACGCCGCAGCCTTGAGCCGGCCCAATCTTCACACTGACGGTGCATTGGACGGCTGCTTCCGCGACCTTCTGCTGCTGACTTTCCAATTCCCAAAGCTGATCAATCGACTTCGGGACGCCTCCTCGGCTTAGAATGCCCGTGAGCTCTGACGCCACGGGAATCTCGGTCCCGGTACCAGACTGAACAGTGATCGAGCCAAATTGGTCCTGCGCCTGAACGGCACTCGTGACGAGAAGGGACCCCGTCAACACCGCGCCGAAAGCCGGAACGCCTGCGATAACGGCGCTGGCGATCAGGCAAACGGACCGCAAGCGACGACTCAAATCTTCCATGGTCGGTTTAGAAATAAGGGTGATTCGCAAGGTCGCCTCGGATCGCAATAAATCTTCTTGGGGAGCACCATATGGGAGCCCCTCGCTTTTCACGCCCCATTGTAGCCTCAATTCAAGTTTTCGGAAAAAGTGACTACCTCTGATTCAAAACCGCATGGATCGCCGCATGTTTCGCCACGGACCCTGATTTTCGGGTGCGGATATCTGGGGCGGCGCGTTGCGAAACAGGCGTTAAATGCGGGACATCGCGTCTGGGCGACGACTCGAAACATTGAGAAAAAAGGGCCGCTCACCCAGCTGGGAATCGAGCCGATTCTGGCCGATTGGACCGACCGCAGGACACTTTGCCGACTGCCGGACGTTGATCAGATTCTTGTCGCGGTCAGCTATGACCGTCACAGCAATCAAAGTCGCTTGGAGTCACAGGTGGGAGGACTGCGAAACTTGTTGGAGTTTACCCCACCGCAAACAAAGGTTTGTTACATCAGCACCACCGGCGTTTACCACCAAACGGGCGGCGTCTGGGTCGATGAGACCTCTCCCACCCGCCCGTCTCGGGAAGGAGGCAAAGTTCATCTGATGGCAGAGGAACTCCTCCACCGAACGCGTCCCAAATCAGATTGGACGGTCCTTCGACTGGCGGGCATTTACGGGCCAGGACGCGTGCCTCGAGCAGCGGACGTCATCGCTGGACGACCGATATCCTCTCCAAAGGACGGATTCCTTAACTTGATTCACGTCGATGATGCTGCCGAGGCAGTCTTAGCGACTTGGCGGGGCGCGGCGAGGCGAATGTATGTCATCGCCGATGATCGCCCCTCGCAACGTTCGGAGTTCTACCGCGAGATCGCACGCCAATGCCGTGCCGCCGATCCGCAATTTGTGGCTCCTGATGTTGATGCCCCGGCGCGAATGCGGTCGGAAAGCAACAAGCGTGTATGGAACCGGCGAATGAAACGTGAACTAGTGCCCCGACTTCGCTACCCAACCTACCGCGAGGGTCTGACGCGTATCCTGCGTGCCGAAACTTAGGGAGAACCGACGTCTCACGACACCCGTCGCCGAGGGGTTACCGCATCCGTCACACTGTCCATACAATGCGGACTTCGCTCTTATTCACTCATCAGACACCATGATCATTCGCAAACCGATTTTCCCCGGAATCATCGAACTGAACTTTCAGGCGGGGGAAGTTCTAGGCTGCAACGTCTACCTCATCCATGACGGCGATGAATGGATCCTGATTGACATTGGCTACGAAGAGACGGTGGAGGACTTTGTTGAGATCATTCGGCAACTCGACTTTCCACTTTCGAAATGCAAGACGCTGGTCGCGACGCACGCCGATGTGGATCACATCCAAGGACTGGCGAAAGCGAAGCAACTGCTCAAGACAACCGTGACCGCTCACCCCAATGCCGTGGAGCCATTGCAGTCGGGCGATACACTGGTCACGCTCGCCGAAATCGATGCTCAAAATCTGAAGATGGCGATGCCGCCCGTCGACATCGAACACCAGGTCGATGACGGCGATGTGATCGAAGTTGGATCCATGAAGGTCGAGGTTTGGCACACGCCAGGGCATACCAATAGCCAACTTGCATTCCGCATCGGAGACGTGCTTCTCAGCGGAGACAACATCTATCGCGACGGATGTATCGGCGCCATTGATGCCCACCACGGCAGCGATATCAAAGCTTTCGTTCAATCACTGGAACGCATTCGCGACAGCGATGTGAAGTGGTTGGCCCCGAGTCACGGTCCGATCTTTGCCAACGATCCGGTCTTTCTGAACCGAACCATTGACCGTGTTCGCAGCTACCTGCAAATGGCGGACTTCGGAACCCTTGCTGAAAGTTGGCCTCTGATGGACGAGTGGGAAGATGAGGTTGCGCAAGGCAAACTCCCTGATGGCCTGAAGCAACTCGGCTAGAACTTCGTTCGACTATCGACCGGGGATCCATTGCTTTGAGCCCGACGACTGGGCTTCCGTCGTGAACTGACGGTGACATCTGGGCGTAGACAGAAGCTCCCCAGAATTCTTCTGCGCCACGGGGCGGGACTTCGATTAAGGTATCTGGTGAGGCCTTCGTCTGACTTCGAGATATTCCGCGTGTCGCGGAGCTATCGTTTCGAGCGGTCCCGAATCGACAGTCTGAATCCACCTCTCCCGCTCACCTCCACTCCGTCCATCCCCACCATTTGCTTGCCGGCGACGTTGATCAAAGTTCCGCCGACACTTGGGCGCCGCTGACCCATATCCTTTCTCCAATATGCGAATCGCCCCCCATTCCGCCCTCCAACCGGTCGAGGACTCGGACCCACTTTTTTTGGGAATCGATGTCGGTGGGACGAATATCAAACTCGGACTAGTGGACCGTGGCGGGAAGCTTCATTCCCGAGAATCGACAGCGACGCCACCGCTTCGTACGCCCCACAATGTATTTTCATTTGCGATGGAGTTTGCTTCTCGAGAACTCGGGACTTTAGGTCGCTCCCAAGACCAACTCGCGGGCGTCGGCCTGGCGGTGCCAGGGGTTCTCGATACCAAAGACTACGTGCTCCGCGAAGTCGTCAATCTTCCTGGTTGGCAAGGTGAGCCGCTTCGCGAAATTCTCGGGGACGCTTCGCGACTTCCCTCTGCTGTCGTGAATGACGCCAACTCCGCCGCCTATGCTGAACATTCGATGCGGAATCTGGGCGAACAATCGCTCGCGTTGGTGACCCTTGGCACGGGGATCGGTTGCGGCGTCGTCATCAAAGGCAGTCCCTACAGCGGTGACCATGGGTGTGCCGGCGAGCTTGGACACATCGCGATTCGATTTGGCGACGACGCCCTGCCCTGCACTTGCAACAGTCGCGGACACCTCGAATCCTACGCAGGTGCAGGCGGAGTCATTGCCCGGCTGCGATCCAAGATGAAGGACGCCACGCGCCAAGCCGTCGCGGAAACATTACGATCGCCCGATGTCACGCCGCTTGAGATCGCGCGTCAGGCTGAATTGGGTTGCGACATCTGTTTGGAACTGGTCGATGAAACCGGCGACTATATCGGCCAAGCAATCGGGCTTCTGGGTCAAGTCATTGATCCAGCCGTTGTGCTCCTGGGAGGTGCCATGACATTCGGTGGTGGCGAAAACGAAGTCGGTCGTCGGTTTCTGCAGCGAGTCCGGGACTCGGTCACCGCGACGACTCTCACTCAAGTCGGTGGCAATATCCAGATTGAATTTGCATCGCTGGGAAATGACGCCGGGGTATTGGGTGCAGCAATGGTCGCGAAACAAGCATTGGAATCTTGATGGAGTATCCGAACGAACGCATCCCTGCGCGGATTTATGCACGCGCGTCGGATGCAAGCGTTGCGGCGGCGAATGAAATCGCCGATCTGATACGCCGTAAAGCGGATCAGGGAAAGTCATGTGTCCTTGGACTGGTTGCTGGCTCGTCGCCCGTGAATGTGTACAACGAGTTGGTACGCATGCACCAGCGTGGAGAGCTGTCGTTCGACAATGTGATCACATTCAACTTGGACGAGTACTTTCCGATGCAGCCATTCGAGCTGCAAAGCGTTGCTCGATTCATGCACGAGCATCTATTCGATCTCGTCGACATCCCCCACAGCAACGTTCATATTCCCGACGGCGCCGTCCCAAAAGCAGACGTTGCCTCCTACTGCCAGCAATTCGAACAACAGATACGTGATGCCGGCGGCGTGGACATCCAGTTGCTGGGCATCAATCGCACGGGACACATCGGCCTCAACGAACCGGGATCAGATCGCGCGACCCGGACCCGAATGATCACCCTGGACAGTGTGACGCGGACGGACGCCGCCAGTGACTTCTTTGGTGCGGAAAACGTACCGCGCTACGCGATCACGATGGGTGTCGGCACGATCCTGGAAGCCCGCAAGATATTGCTGCTTGCGTTTGGAGAGGGAAAAGCAGACATCGTTGCTCGAACGATCGAGGGTTATGCCAACTCGACGGTTCCCGCAACCTTCTTGCAAGATCACCCCAACACGCAATTCCTTTTGGATGAGGCGGCCGCTTCCAGCCTGACTCGAAGCCAAGCCCCCTGGCTACTGGGTGACGTACGATGGGATCCCGCCACCATTCGGCGTGCCGTGATCGACCTGTCTCACGAAGTTGGAAAAGCAATCCTGAAATTGACCGATGCAGACTACAACGAGCAAGGCCTGCAAGACTTGCTCGCTGCACACGGCGATGCCTACGACATCAACTTGCGTGTCTTTCGACATTTGCAGTCAACGATCACCGGTTGGCCAGGTGGAAAGCCGGAACATGCCAAACAGATCGGTGACCGACCTGGCCACCGCGACGACATCTTTCCCAAGCGAATCATCGTCTTCTCACCCCATCCCGACGATGATGTGATTTCCATGGGCGGAACTCTGATCCGCCTGGTCGACCAGGGTCATGAAGCTCACATCGCCTATCAAACCTCTGGCAACATCGCCGTCTTTGACGAGGACGCGATTCGCTTTGCTGAGTTCGTGGAAGAGTTTTGTCAAGAATTCCAAATCCGCGCCGACGGACTGCAACAGCTCGAGTCGCATGTCGACGAGTTTCTGCGCAAGAAGCAGTCGGGCCAGGTCGACAGCGATCAGGTTCAACGAATCAAGGGACTTATTCGGCGGGGTGAAGCGCGTGAAGGTGCGCGATGCTGTGGCGTGAGCGATGAGAACCTGCACTTCCTGAATCTGCCCTTCTATCAGACTGGTCGAATCAAGAAGAGCCCGATAGCCGAGGACGACATTCAGATCACAGTCGATCTTCTGCGTCGGATCCAGCCACACCAGATTTACGCGGCGGGCGACCTTTCTGATCCTCATGGTACACACCGAACTTGCCTCTCCGTCATTCTGCAGTCTTGCCTCGCATGCCAAAACGAGCCGTGGTTCGAAAGTTGCGTCGTATGGTTTTATCGAGGCGCCTGGCAGGAGTGGTCACCGCATCAAATTGAGATGGCCGTACCGCTCAGCCCACAGGAAGTCGCAAGAAAGCGCCAGGCCATATTCAAACACGAGTCGCAAAAAGATCGAGCGTTGTTTCCGGGCTCGGACTTACGCGAGTTTTGGCAACGTGCCGAAGAACGCAATGCCGATACCGCGAAACGATACGACATGCTCGGCTTGGCTGAATACGCCGCGATCGAAGGCTTCGTCCGCTGGGACGGCAAATCAGGAATTGAACTCTAGCGTGGTCCAAAACACGGATCACTTCTCACTCGCACGGGAATTGAGCTGATGACATCACTGACGAGACGATTTGCGCTAAAACTGCTCGCGGTCAGCAGTGCGTGGCTGGGACTGCAGAAGTCGAGCGAAGCGCAGGAATCGCAGTCTGTCGAAACTTCGCGATCAAATGAAGACTCGACCACCGTATCGTGGTCAGATACCCACGATCGTGTTTGGCTCGACGCACGCATTTGGGCCAACCCAATGGAAGACTGGCGTGTCGTGGATGGTGCCGCAGAATGCCAATCGACGGGCGGCAATCGCAACCTGCACCTGATCACACATCAGCTGACGAACCCACGCGGCACGCTGCAGATGGAAGTGACCCTCCGCCAAGTCGATCGTCCGAAGACTGACGGCGGGGCGGGCTTTCGCATCGGCACCAAGAGCGAACTGAACGAATTCCGAAGCAACTGTTTTGCTTCCGGAGGCATCGATGCGGGTCTCATCGATGGCAAGCTTGTGCTCGGTCGCACGCGCGGTGACGCGACCATCAAGGTCGACCAAGAAACGCGATTGACACTGACCGGCGAGAACCAACAGGGACGATACGCGTTGACGCTCATCGCAAGCGACGCCGACGGCAAGGAAATCGATCGTGTTACAAACACGTTCGCCAGTGATGCCGTGCTTGGCAACGTCTCACTCGTCAACAATTACGATCCAAAGACCAAGAATGGAAAGGGGTCGCGTTATCGATTGAACGATTGGTCAGTAACGGGAGACGCATTTTCGGTCGATCCTTCCCGCGAGTTCGGCCCCCTATTGTGGTCAATGTACTCGCTCAGCGACTCTCGCGGCGATGATGGCTTCGTGATGAAGATCAGCGCGCTCACCGGCCCCCTTGGTGAGGACGACAATCATGACGTCGAGTTGAGAGTTGAGAAGGATGGAAGCTGGCATTCACTCGGCTCAGCATCGCTGGACACGGACGCATGGACGGCCACCTTCCGCATCCCCAACTGGGACGAAACCTTAAGCACTCCCTATCAGTTGGTTTATCGCGAGAAGGGCAAGAGCGGAAGCGAGTCCGAGACAACTTGGAGTGGCACCATCAAACCCAATCCGTCAGGTCGCCCACTGCGAATCGGGGCGTTGACGTGCCAGAATCACTATGGGTTTCCCTATCAGCCGGTCGCGGAAAACGTCACAAAACTCGATCCAGACCTGCTTTACTTCTCTGGTGACCAACTCTACGAAAGTCATGGCGGGTATGGCTTGATTCGTGATCCCGCGGAGCCTGCGATCCTCAACTATCTGCGCAAGTTCTACATGTTTGGATGGTCGTTTCGTGAAGCCATGCGAGATCGCCCCACCATCTGTATCGCGGATGATCACGATGTTTTTCAGGGAAACATTTGGGGCGAAGGTGGTGCACGCATGCAGGTCGAATCGGGCGGTGCCTCCTCCAATGGTGGTTACCGCGAACCGGCGCGAATGGTGAATGTGGTCCATCGAACGAACGCTGCTCATCACCCCGACTATTACGACCCCACGCCGGTCAAACAGGGCATCAGCGTGTACTACGGCGACATGGTCTACGGAGATGTCGGGTTCGCGATTCTGGGGGATCGACAATTCAAGAGCGGCCCACAGAATGTCGACACGGCAAGCGGTCGAGCCGACCACGTCTTGGATAAAGACTTTGACACTTCCAAGCTCGACAAACCAGGTCTCGAACTCCTCGGAGATCGGCAAGAGGATTTTCTCCGCGCATGGGCGAAGGACTGGCGCGGGCACAGCATGAAAGTCTTGCTCAGCCAAACCGTCTTCTCAGGCGTTGCAACGCACCACGGTAAGTATGACGGATACCTCAAGGCCGACCTTGACTCGGGTGGTTGGCCACAGACGGCTCGAGATCGAGCCATCGAAATCATTCGCGTCGCCAAACCGTTGCACATCAACGGCGACCAACATCTCACGTCACTCTCCCAGTATGGTACCGACCGTCAGCGAAACGGCTCATGGTCGTTTTGCACGCCGGCCATCGCCGCTGGGTACCCACGGTGGTGGCGACCGGACGAGGTGGGCATGCCGCATCAAGCCCGACCCCAGCATGGGCTGGAAAACACCGGTGAGTACATCGACGGTTTTGGCAACAAAGTCTACGTGTATGCCGTCGGAAATCCCGAGGTTGGCACCAAAAAGAATCGATACGAAAAGGCGCACCAAAAGGGAAGCGGTTTCGGGTTTGTGACCATCGACACGAACCAGAAAACCTACTTCATCGAATCCTTCCGATTCCTGATCGATGCCACCGACGGTGACCCGGCCAACCAGTTCCCTGGATGGCCTGTGACGATTCACATGGACGAAAATGGCGGAAACAATCGGCTGGAGTGAGCCGTACGGTTCCCTTGCCGTCGCACGATTTTCTCCGCTCGTGCTGCCGCTTCGCAATCATTCAGAGCACGACTAGAATGTCGTCATGACATTAACGAGTCATGCGATTGTCCTGCTGGCAAAGCTGTTCAGCGGATTCACGGTGCGGTGGGTCGACTGCCAGCCGGATACCTGCCAACGCATCTACTTTGCCAATCACACCAGCCACCTCGACGCCGTCGTGTTGTGGTCCGCCCTTCCGCGCGACCTTCGTCGCGTCACGCGGCCGGTTGCGGCCAAGGATTACTGGTCGAGCGGTTGGCTGAAACCGCACATGGCAAAGAGCTTCAACGCGCTTCTCGTTGACCGCAAAGAAATCAAGGTTCACAAGAGCCCGATTGATATCATGCTCCAGCAAATGGGCGACGTGTATTCGCTCATCATGTTCCCCGAAGGCGGCCGATCATCAAGCGACGATGAGATGGGGGATTTCAAGAGCGGGCTCTTCTACATGGCGAAAAAGCGGCCCGACCTGGAACTCGTGCCGGTCTACATCGACAACGTGAATCGCATTCTGCCGCGCGGGGAAGTCTTACCGGTTCCGCTTTTGAGTTGCATCACGATTGGGCCTCCAATCTTCTTAGAGGCCGGTGAACCGAAAGCTGAATTTCTGGTTCGTGCCCGTCAGGCCGTCCAACGGCTGAAGGAAATTTAGCTACGCGAGCGCTGGCTGATCCGTGTAGAGCTCCAGGACCTGGCTTTGAACTTTAACAGCTCGAAGCAGCACCCACAGTTGGTCCGGCGTGAATTGAATCGGACCATCGGCGCAGAGCGAATCAAGTTCTTCCGCGACGGCAGCATGCTGGTCAGACGCTGCCTCAAGTCGAAATGTCGCGTGCTTCCATGCTGCCAACAGCGCATCATCGCTGTCGAGCATCGACGCGTCGTCTGTTTGTGACAGAATCATCAGCGAGAGCCTCGCGATATCAATCGCAGAAAGATCTGGCCGGAGATCGGCGAGTCGCTTGGCGAGTTGGTGACAAGTCATGAATAGAGGAGTCGCCCACCACATCTTGATTGTGGCTGACTTTGGGTGGTGAATCGTGTGAATCGAGTTCCGTTCGAAGACGGATCGGTCTCATCTGCCTTTCCCAAGACTGCAAACCCCCGACGCAGTCAAAGCAAATGAACGAGTTACCGAATCGTAGGTTACGTTTGCGACTGCGGCAAAAAGATCAACTGATCTTTGCACCGCGACGCTCGTGAACGTTCGAAATTTGAAACGCTCTCGCTGCGGTCGCGATGGCAATGCGATAGCAGTGCATTGGCAATCACGATCTCTTTCAAGAAGACGTCGGCGTCCAGCGAGTGCTGGCAATCATCGAAGTCGTTCCTCGCGGTGATCGTTCTCGATGATTGCATCGTCCGCACAACGCGAACAATCGGCAATCACTCGACATCCGACTCCGCCCGCGGGTCCACTTTGAGACTCTCCAAGTAGGCCACAATGTCCCGCAATTCACGCATTGACATGAACTTCGTCAGATCGTCCGGCATTGAAGACTTGCCCTTTCGTCGTGCGACGATTTCGTCAATCAGGATCCGCACTTGCCCACCGTCGTTCTGGATAAGTTCCACAAAACTGTCGTTCTCGGCTTTCACAATGCCGCTGAACACCTGACCGAGATCATTGGCAATGACCGCAGTTTCGTATCCCTTGGCGATCTGTGCGTCAGGAACGCAGATCGCTTCCAGCAGGTATCGACGATCCTTCTCTTTTCCGATTGTGGTGAGGTTCGGACCGACCTCACCGCCTGCGCGGTCAACCTTGTGGCACCTCAAACAGGACAGCTTTGTGTTCTCAAAGAAGATTCGTCTTCCATTCTCGACGTTGCCACCCTCCAACGCGGTCAACCACGTGGACAAGACGTCGGCCTCGGCAAGTGTCCGTCCATGCTCGTCCAACCTCTCTTGAAGTTCCGGAGACAGTCTTCCCTTGGCAGCCTCCAGGACGTTCAGATGCACGTCACCGGCCAGCGTCGATTCAAGGTAGCCTTGCACCCCCTTGGCGATCGCCTCCTCAGCCTGCGATTCCTCACTGGATGCAAGGATGTCCCAGGCGAGCTGACGGACATCCATACTGCGACTGCTCGTCGCTTCGACAAATTTCGACGTCGACTCCTTGGGGCTATGCTCCGCCAAGACCTTCAAGGCCTGCAGCAACATTTCGGTCGCGGGAAGAAGCTTCACTTTCTTGGCGAGCGCGACAGCCTTTGCGGGATCAAGCCGGTTGAGAGCCGCCAAGGCCGTCGATCGGACCTCGGGCGTCAGCTCTAAATCTCCCACACGCTGAACCAACATCGGGACGATTTTTTTGATGCCCAGCCCCGAAGCTACTTCGATCGTCTTTTCGCGAACCGAAGCCTCTGCGGTCATCAGACTATCGATCTGAGGCGTTAGCGCCTCCATCGCGACGGCGGCTTCGCGTTTGGCAAGCGGCCGATGTGCGTTCAGCACACGATCGCGAGGATCGGGATTCGACCAACTCGCGAGCATTTCCAACGCCTCCACTCTCATTTCCGGTGGCGCGGAGATCCGCTCTGCATACTCGGCAAGCTTGGCCGCCGCCTCCGCAGAACCGAGTCGATAGTTGGCGTTCAAAACTCGCCGTATCAATTCTTCGGAGCCTTGAACGTCGTCGATTTTCGATGCGAGCGTGTTCATTGCCACGGGCACAGGTTCATCGTGAATTGCCCGCGCCGCTTCCAGAACCACAAGCTCGTTTTCATCCTCCAGAAACGCCGCTAATTCGCCGGCACGAATCCTGCGAAGTGCGACAACAGCGGCACGACGCACCGAAGGATTCGAGTGCTTTGCCAGAGAGGCTATTTTTGCTGCGTCAGCGGCCGATGCGAAATACATTACACAGGCATGCCGAATGGCCGGGTCGGTGTTATTCGAACGGTCCAAGATTCGGACAACATCTTGAAAGGCTTCCCGATCACGCAAGTTCGCAAGTGACAGGAGTGCGAAGTACTGGACACGAGGCGAAGTGTCCTTCAAGAGCGATCGCAGTTGCGGTACGGCCGCGTGATCTTCTCGTTCTCCGGCAACTTTGGCCGCGGCCGCTCGCACGTTGGCGTCAGCATCCTCCAGCAGGGGACGCAACGAGGTGACGGCTTGCTCGCGTTCCCCGGAGTCTTGCCTCGCGATTTGATCCGCGCCCCAAATCGAGTGCAGCCTGGCCACCGCGTCCGCATCGGTGTCTCCGGCGATTCGGACCAGCGTGTCGAGTTCCCTTCGTCGGGCAAGTTCCCACTGCGCTTCGAATCGAATCCGCCGATCGACATGAGCCAAATGGTCCGTTAGCTGCTCGATCGTGAACCGTGTCCAATCACTTCCCAGCAATGTCGCCACTTCCTTGACAATTGGCGAGTCACGATGCTCAGGGTCCGTAACACGATACATGCGCGCCTTGCCCAGACCGTTCCAACCATCAACCCAATCACTAATGTAGAGTCCACCATCGGGTCCAAAGGCAACGTCCGTCGCCAAGACAGTCCAAATCGGATCGTCGTCGTCAGCAAGCCCATAGAACGCGCCGTCTGGCGAAAGCGTAAACGAGCGGATCCCACTGTTGGCCGGTCCACCACGAAAATCGCAAATCAAGAACTTGTCTTTCAGGGCCTCACCAAATCCCGTACCCGGGTAAAAAGCCAAGCCGCTGGGTCCATCGGTCAAGTTGGCGATGGGTGGAACAATGTAAACAGGCTGCTCGTCATGCAGCGGTTCCCAGATTTTGTCGCGATTGAACGGACCGCGATCGGGGAGATACTGATAATGCATCCGCCAACCTGAGTCACCACCCTCCAAGATATGGACGATGCGTGCCATGTCACCACTGTCGCTGTTGTTGTCAACCGAGAAGAGATCTCCAAGGTCATTGAAGGCCAACTCTTGGGGATTCCTAAGTCCGTCGGCGAACACCTCGAGTCCCGATCCGTCCAGTTCGCAGCGGAAGACGGCCCCCGATTCCGGGTTCGCTAAGACGCGACCATCATCGGTCGTAACGTAGTAACCGCGGTCACCGATACTGAAGTACAGTCGTCCGTCCGGCCCCAGCACCAACCCGTGCATGTCATGACCACGGAAGGCCACGCGAACGCCGTAACCGTCCGAAAGCACGATGCGTTCATCGGCGACACCATTGTCGTCCTTGTCGACCAACTTCCAAAGCTTGGGGATGCAGGTGTAGTAGATGTCTGACCCACGAACCAACACACCCGCGCCGGTACCCTCTTCGAGTCGATTGAATCCATTGGCGACGACGTAACTTTGATCCGCCTTTCCGTCGCCATCGGAGTCCTCAATCCTGCGAATTCGGTCATCATGCTGCGCGTAAGTGATCGCCGCTTCACCGAGCAATTTTTTGTGGTAGTCGATACGATCCTGGACCGTCTCAGCCGCCAAGTCTGCCAGGACCCATTGTTCATCATGAGCACGGTTATCCGTCACGCCACGTGATTGCCGAAACGTCTCGCACGCGAAGATACGACCACGGTTATCAATATCGAACGCGACCACGTTGGCGATATCGGGCTCAGCGGCAAATAGCTGAATTTCCCATCCATCGGGAATCCGGATGGCCGACATCGACTCCACCCCTTCACTAGAGGCCTCGGCGATCTCCGGCTCCAGCGGTTCAGGTTGCTTGAAGTCATCTGCAGCAAACAGGGACGTGCTCAAGGCGATCCAGATGATCGCAAGTGGAAAGAAGTAACGTCCTGTCATGTTCGTCGGCATTCCGATCATCCAGGGAATCGAGGGCGGTGGGTTTGCAGCGGCAGGTTTGCGTTGAGGCAGATCTTCGCCGAACCGCTTCAACGTCCATTTGCGAGGAATCCGAGCGAGCAATTCCAAGGAATGTCATTCCCTCAAAACATTCCGCCGCGGTCGCAAATAATCGGCGTGGAGAGACCACGCGCGCGAGTGTCCAAATCGACTAAGATCTTCTCTAACGGACTCACCCTAGGATACTCCGAGATCCGTCATACTGGCAATGATTAATCCGATGTGGATGCTGTACCGCTGCCGAGGCGTGACGGCCGCCCGCCTCTCCATCCCACTCACGCCCAAGGCCTCATGAATCCGCACGCGTCAGATTCTCCCTCGGGTGATGGAGAGGACCGCCAAAGCGGTGATCCGGCTGTGAATCGGGAGCAAGGCGTTTCCGCAGCAGCACCGATCCACCAACACCCCGCGTCCCATGGCGCAAGCGGAACGCCAGATGTGCCTCCGCAAGTCGACGATAACGCGGTATCGGCCGAACCCATCACCGCGAAGCTGGTCGATGACATCGACGAGTCACCGCTCCGTGTGGGATCTCCGTTTGCTGTCGATCCGCTCGAGCATCACGAAGACGTGCCAATCGAGCAAATCTACGATGTCGGTCCCTTGCGTTACACGGCGATGGGGGCAGTCGCAGCGGCGGTCCTTGTACTCTTCTTCGCATCCATCGGCGTTTGGTGGTTCCCAGCGGGTGGTGCCATGATCGCCGCCCTCGGGTGCATGCTATCCATCTTTGGCCTGTATTCCACGTTTCGATACACGGCGGCGGGCCTGCTCGCGGTCCATCTTTGCTTATTCGTCTTTAGCTACGGTCGATCACTCGGATAAAGGTCCTTGTCATGATGGCCAGGGTTCATGCATTTTTGTTTCTGATCTTGCTCTGCGCGCCCGGCTGGGCTGATTCAGAACGGACGCTCCGGATCCTCAGCTACAACATTCACCATGGTGCGGGGACCGATCGCAAACTGGATCTTGAAAGGATCGCCGACGTGATCCAGTCCGCCAAACCCGACATTGTTTCGCTGCAAGAGGTTGACCAGCGAGTGCCACGGTCGCGGAGCGTGGATCAACCTGCTGAACTTGCTCGGCTAACCGGAATGAACGTTGCCTTTCACGGCAACATTCCGCTGCAGGGCGGACAGTACGGCAATGCAATTCTGAGTCGCTATCCGATCGAGTCGAGCGAACATGTTTTGTTGCCGAACCATGATCAAGGGGAACAGCGTGGATTGATCGTCGTAAGATTCGACTCCGACGTGTTCCGAGATTTGCGATTTATCGCGACCCACTTCGATCACCGCCGAGACGAAACGGAACGAGTGTTATCGGCGGAATTCGTAAACGAAATGATCAAACAGCATCCTCAGGAACCGTACCTGTTGGCCGGTGACCTCAACGCTACGCGTGAAAGCCGCACGCTTCGCATTCTGCAGGAGTCATGGCGGATTGCGGGCCCCCAACTGGCGACCATCCCAGTCGACCAACCCAAACGTCAGATCGACTTCATATTGTATCGCCCGACCGATCGTTGGAATGTGATTGAAACACGCATCCTGTCGGAGTCCGTCGCTTCAGATCACCGAGCGATTCTCACGGTGCTGCGTCTCCGTCCCCAAAACGCCGACTCAACTTCAAAGCGTACTCTGGACATCGAGACCGCGGATGGAAAATGGAGTCGTGCGTCCAGCGTCGAACAATGGCAGCAACGCCGACGATCGATCCTGACCGCAATGCATTCGGTCATGGGAGAACTTCCGAAGGCTTCAAGCCGATCAGCGCCACAGATGACCTTGATCGAAGAAGTGGATTGCGGCAACTACGTTCGTCGCAAGATTACCTACACGGCCCAACCAAATAACGAGACGCCAGCCTACCTGTGCATACCG
>JBPCVD010000052.1:0-18032 GCA_051010815.1 Rubripirellula sp. | reverse complement strand
TGTTCCATCGGCGTATTCACGAAGGTTGATCTGTCGCTCGCGGGCGGCGTCCGCGACCTGACGAGCCGCATGGACGCGTCCTTTCCCCAATCGAATCCGAATCGTATCGAACACGGGACCGGAACTGAGTGTGTGATGTCCGAGTCTTGCCAAGCCTCGAATCAGTGCCCCCGTGTAGGCTTGGGTGCGCTGGGCAATCCGCTTCAGTCCATCTGGTCCGTGGTAAACGCCGTAAAAACTGTTGATGATTGCCAACAGCGCTTGGGCGGTGCAAATGTTGCTGGTGGCTTTATCACGTCGAATGTGTTGTTCGCGAGTTTGAATCGCCATCCGAAGCGCGGGGCGGCCTTGAGCGTCTTTCGAAACGCCAATGATTCGACCAGGAAGTTTTCTTGCGTGCTTTTCTTCGGTGGCGATGAAGGCCGCATGGGGGCCACCGAGTCCCATCGGAACTCCGAAACGCTGTGCGCTGCCGACACAGATGTCAGCACCCCATTCGCCAGGTGGGGTCAGCAGAGTCAACGAAAGCAGATCGGCCGCAGCAACCGTCATGCACCGATGTTGTTTTGCCGTGGCAGCCAATTCGCGGTAGTCTTCGATCCGACCGTCGGTGGTCGGGTACTGGACCAGCAACCCGCACAGACCTCCCTCACCGTATTCGAAATCAATTTCGCTGATGGGGCCGACTTTCAGATCGATGCCCAAACCATCGGCGCGAGTCTTGAGCAAAGCGAGCGTTTGAGGGTGGCAATCTTCGCTGGCGAAAAATCCTTTCCGCTTATGCGAACCGACCGCACTGCACATCGTCATGGCTTCGGCGGCGGCCGTCGCTTCATCCAGCAAACTGGCGCCGGCTAGAGGTAACGCCGTCAGATCTGCAACCATCGTTTGGAAGTTCAGCAGCGCTTCCAAGCGGCCCTGAGCGATCTCCGCCTGATAGGGAGTGTATTGCGTGTACCAGCCTGGGTTTTCCAGCACGTTGCGAAGAATCACCGGCGGCGTCACCGTTCCCATGTACCCCATGCCGATGCAGGACCGGTAAACCTTGTTCTTGGACGCGATCGCTTTCAACCCACGCAGGAATTCGTTTTCGCCACGGGGTGCCGGGATGTCCAGTTCGTGATCGAGTCGGATGTCCGCTGGGATCGCTGCGTCACTCATCGCTTCAAGCGAGTCGAATCCGAGCGTCGCCAACATTTGCTGGGCATCGGCATCCGAAGGGCCGATGTGCCGCCCGGCGAAACCGTCGGCGTAATCGAGCAAGCTTTGCGATGTGCGTGCGGTCTGGTTATCCAATGGATTGTCCGTTGAATGGTGCTTAGTCGATGCTGTGGTCATCGTGCGAACTGCAAAGTGCGAGTGAATGGCCTGCGTTGGGTGACGCAACGCCTGCGAAAACGTATAGCGAACGGCTGGGAAGTCGACTGACTGGGGCACGGAAATCGGGCCCCATCCCAGAGGATCACCATCGTACGTAAGTCCTGCAATGATGTCATTGGGCTGGGACGCTGAATCTGTCGTTAGGCGTCGATCTACCCCGCCAATTAATGGCAAGGCTTGAGGATTGGGCCGACAATCGGGCGAACCGGATCTCATTGTCGAAAGTGATAATGAGGCGAGCGCGATGAACACCCAAATAGATTGCGGAATTTCAGGGGCATGCATCCGGACGTTGTCTTTCCATGCGATGTCGGCGAGCTCGAATAGCGGAGCCTTATCCACAGATTTGGCGGCAATAGATCGGGGATCAAATCGTCGCGGCGGAGGGTATAACCGTCAGTCGACGGCATTCAAAACCTAACTCTCACCGACCGTGAATCACATCTCAGCGTTCTTAGGCGGGTTGCCCTACAATGTCGGCACCGGCAATCGCCATTTTTCCCTATGGGTAACCGCCAGGCCATTGGCTCGGTGTTTTGCTCTCCCCGCTTGCCCCCACCTTGGTACCACAGTCGCTGTGTTCTCCGCTGTTTTGCAACCTCGTTGCCTCATTCAATTTGGATTCCTGCTGACGCTCGCGTTGGACTTGATGACGCCTCCGGCGTTGGTCCGCTCTTTGGGAGTGGGGCGAATGGCGATGGCGGATGAATCTGGGGCTTCCGACGAGCCGTTGACCGATGTAGCGTCGCCCGCAGGCGATTCGAAGGAACGCTCGAATCAGGCGGATGAGCAAATTGATTTTGCTCGGCAGATTCTCCCGATCTTGTCGGACAAGTGCTTTGTTTGTCATGGCCCCGATACAAATGACGAGACCGATCTGCGACTCGACTCCTTCGCGTCTGCCTCGGAAGATCGTGGTGGTTATCGGGCGATCGATGTTCAGAACCCGGATGACAGCGAACTGTTGATTCGAATCGAGGCGGCGGATGATCCGATGCCCCCTTTGGAAGCTGAGAAGCAACTGAGCGAAGGTGAGCGAGAATTGATTGCCCGTTGGGTCCGGCAAGGCGGTGCGTACGCGAAACACTGGGCCTTTGAGCCTCCGGTGAAATCGCAAGCGTTCGGCTCGCAAACGGAGGCGATCGACGCGTTGATTCGCGAGCAACTTGGTCGTCATGGGATCGATCTGGCTGACGAGGCCGCTCCTCACGTGCTCGCTCGACGTGCTGCCTTGGTACTCACGGGACTGCCGCCTGAACCTGAGATTCTGGCGGAATACTTGGTGGACCCGAGCGATGACGGCTACGAGCGATTGATCTCGCAGCTCCTGGACAGCCCGCGGTTCGGTGAGCACCAAGGCCGGTACTGGCTCGATGCCGTCCGCTACGGAGATACGCACGGACTGCATTTGGATAACCGTCGGGGGATCTATCCCTACCGTGACTGGGTTGTCCGCGCGATGAACGAAAACTTACCGCTCGACCAATTTGTGACTTGGCAAGTCGCAGGCGATTTGCTGCCGGATTCGACGCTTCCCCAACGAATCGCGTCAGGCTTCGTGCGACTAAACCCCAGCACGGGTGAGGGCGGCGCGATCCCGGCCGAGTTTCAGATGAAGAATAACTTCGATCGGGTTGAAACGGTGGGCACCGTGTTCCTGGGCATGTCGCTAACCTGTGCGCGATGCCATACGCACAAGTATGACCCGATTGAGCAGACCGAGTACTACCGTTTGCTGTCCTTCTTCAATAGCACGGCTGAGCCGGCGATGGATGGCAACTCATATACCTATGGCCCGACCGTTCGTGTGCCAACCGACCAGGCGGCGTGGGATCGATGGAGTGAGTTGACCGGCAAGGCGGATGCCGTTCTGGCGGACGCGTTGGAGAAGGTCGACGCCCCTCGCTGGCTCCAGTACTCCAGAGCGGTTCAGGGGTGGTCGACGTCAGATTGGAAACTGAGCAAGCCCGAGTCGATGGCGGATGCATTCATTTCGCCATCGCTCGATTCGAAAGCGCTCGATTCGAAAACGCTCGATGCTTCGTTGAAGTGGGCTCCGGTGACCGGTTTCCCCGGAACAATTTCCGGGCGAGCGACACGAGGAAAGCTACCCGCCGATGGGCAGGTGGTTTGGGTTTCGTTTGAACTCGATCTTCCGAAGTCGCAACAGATTGACTTGACGTTGGGCGGACCCGCCGGGTCGCTCGTTTTCTTGGGTCGCAACAATATCCCCATTGTCGAGAAATTGGATTCAGGGAATCGTGTGGTGCCGTTGCGTTTGGCGAGCGGTGCGCACCGTATCACGGTGGGGATCCGAGGAGCGGCGAACCTTTCAGAGTTGCGAATTGAGTTGTCGAGCCCTTGGGACTCATTAGCGAAAACAGGTGAGATTCCTCTTTGCAGTCGAGTTGATCAGTTGCGAATGACGGTCGATCCTATGGGCCCGGTAGGTCGTGATGTCGATTCGAACGCCGCGCAGATCGCCGCTGGACTTGCTGCGACGGAGGCAAACTTTACGACGACCCTGGTTGCAAAGGAGCTTGCAAAGCCTCGAGCGACGCATCTGTTGAAGCGTGGCGAATACGATCTACCCGTCGGCGAACCGCTTCGACCAGGCGTGTTGTCAGTCATGGGAAAGCTGCCCGACGGCGCCCCACAGAATCGTCGCGGCCTTGCGGCTTGGTTAACCTCTCGTGATCACCCTCTGGTTGCCCGTGTGCTGGTCAATCGAATTTGGCAGCGTACCTTTGGCCACGGTCTGGTCAGGACGCCAGAAGAGTTCGGGTTGCAGGGCGAGCAACCGACGCATCCTGAGCTACTCGATTGGCTTGCGGTCGAAATGCACGAAGGCAATTGGAATCTGAAGCAGACGTTGCGATCGATGGTGTTGAGCAAAACGTTTCGGCAAAGTTCGGCCTGGCGGGACGAGGTCGACGATCCTGAGAATCGCTTGCTCGCACGGTCATCGAGTTATCGGCTGGATGCCGAAATTCTGCGAGACGTCGGGCTGTGGTCCAGCGGATTGCTCGATCCACACATGGGCGGCGAGGGCGTGAAGCCTTATCAACCGTCCGGGATGTGGACGGCTCTGGCGCACCCTGCCAGTAACACGAAGCTGTACGTTCGCGATCTCGGCGAGCGGCTGTATCGTCGAAGCCTTTACGTCTATTGGAAACGCACCAGTCCTCATCCCATGATGACGCTTTTTGACGCGCCAGATCGAGAGTCGAGTTGTGTGCGGCGATCTCGTACCAACACTCCCTTGCAATCGCTGGGGATGTTCAACGAGACTCAACGGATCGAAATGGGCCGAGGTGTTGCCTCGCGTTTGATACAAGGTTTCGCCGATGACGAGGCCCGAATCAATGAGCTGTTCCGACTAATTGCTTGCCGAGATGCCGAGCCGATGGAGATGGCGGCCTGCACGAAGCTGTTGCGCAGTCTTCGTGATCGATATCGAAATGCCCCGGAAGATGCTCAGGCTCTGTTGGCCGTTGGCGATGCCAAGCCAGATCCGCGGTTCAAGGTTGAGGAATTGGCGGCGTGGTCCCAGTTGGCGACCACCGTTTTGGCTAGCGACATTGCGATTCTGATGTACTAGCTGGCAGTCCAGTTGATGTGATGTCGAGCACATGGATGGGAGTGCGGCCGGCCTTCTTTCGCATCCATTGTTTGAATTCGAAACCAGTGCACCACGCGGCGTGTTTCAGTTTTGGCAATAGCGCCGGCGCGACCGCCCGCAAACGCATCACCGGGTGCGAGACGCTCGACATTCGCTGCTTATAAGTTTCGTCGCCACGAAGATAGTCAATACCTTCCAAGTTCTCGCGGTACATCTGCAGGAAGGAGTCGACGCGTAGAATCCGGCCCGGCCCGAGTTCGGAGGCGTCAAGAGCGTATCCGGAAGTGTAGGAGTAAAGTATGCGATTCTTACCCAGGAAGTTCAGCTCACCTCCAACGATGCGTCCCTCATGTCGAAGGCAAGTGAGATAGAGCTGGTCTTGTCTTGCGAAGGTCTTCGCGGCGTTCATGATGAAATCTCGGAAACGTTGGTCGGCATAGCTGCCAGCTTCTCCCTCTGCTTCCCAGCGTGTCTGGTGCATGTCGATCACCGCTTGAAGCAACTCTTCGACTTCGGCCTCGGTCCGCGCGACGAGTTTTTCCAGGGAACCGTCGGCATCAATTTTGTCGGCGGCACGGCGCATCTGTCGTCGCTGTGTCTTTCCATACCGTTTCAATTGCTCGGGCCAGGATTCGGCGCGCGGGACATACCAGGTGTTCATTCTCGACTGGGTATGCAATTGCGATCCGCCTTCGCGAAGACCCGTGGCAAAAGCAGCCATCGGTTCATCTCCCTCGACGACGCCGTCGATATCGATCAAATCCCAGCCATGGATTGGGTCGGCTGCGGTTTGAGCCAAGTAACTTCCCATCGCGGTCGCTACCTCGCTCGCATTCTGTGGAGCGACCAAAATCGAGACGTAGTCGGAACAGGCATCGCCGCCGCCGATCATGGTGAGCGTTCGGTTCTCCCCGGAGTCGCCCGACCGATAAAGTGGAAGAATTCCTTTCAGCTCGCCGTTGCTCTCTCGTGCGATCACCACGTTTGCAGCGTTTCCGTTCCCGAAGCATTCCCACCAGGATTTCAGCCAGGCTGATTGTCGAAACGGGACCCCGCCCGAAAGCGAGTCCCATTCCTCGGTGTTTCCGAGGAGTTCGTCCAGGCAGCGGGTGACTTGAATGTCAATCATGGGATGAAACGTCGTGTGAAGATACGGTTCTGGCCGAGAAGCCTTGCGGCGGTGAGAAAGACGGCGTGTTGGGTCGGCAATCGAGCGTGACCGCGGTCACTTGCGAAAACTTAGAACGTCCGTCGGACAGCACACATCGAACCTGATGAATCGCATTACAATGCGAGCAGAGAACGAAGCGGTGAATCCGAAGAACCGCCTCAATCGATACACTCTGTCCGCCACATCGGCCGGCGTACGCGAGAGTCCTCGCGGGCGTGCGAAAGCAATGACGCCGATTACCTCGGTCGACCACCCACCGCGATCCCCTTCCTGACAATGACTTCAGCTTCACGAACTCGCTTGTATGGTCTCGCCTTCACCCTGGTGATTGCTTCCTTGGTTAATGCGGAGACGCCCAGTTCATGGTCGCGGTTCCATGGCGTCGATGGTCGTGGCGATGCGGGTGATGCAAAGCTTCCAACGAGTTGGTCTGCAGGCGACTACTCCTGGCGTCGTGATCTTGGTTCGCGGGATGTCGGTTCCCCGGTCGTCTTCGAAGGAAAGGTTTACTATCTCGCCTCGCGGCCGGACTCGGGCAAAATTGCGTTTGAGTCAGTGGACCTCAATAGCGGAAAGCTTCGTTGGGCGCGCGAGTTTGATCAGCCCGAACATCATTTGCACAAGCGGAATACGTACGCCTCAAGCACGCCGGCCGCTGACGCCGACTTCGTCTACGTCGCTTGGGCAGAGCCCCAGCACACTTACCTGAAGTGCTTTGATCATGATGGGAAGGAAGTGTGGACTCGCGATTTCGGTCCTTGGCAATCACAGCATGGATTCGGTACATCGCCGCGAATCCATGGAGACCTCGTGTTGCTGATGAATTCGCAACAGGCTGAGCAATTGAAACAAGGCCAGGCCCCAGGGGAAAGCCGAGTGATCGCTGTCAATCGTTCGAGTGGCGAGACCGTGTGGGAGACACCATTGAAGACGACACGATCCTGCTATGGGGTTCCAGCCATCTTCGAGTCGGATGCAGGAACACAAGTTGTAGATGCCAACACGGGCAACGGCATGTTCGGGTTGGATGCAAAGACGGGGCAAATGTTGTGGAACCTGAAGGTCTTCGAGATGCGATGTTGCAGCACTCCCCTCATCGTCGGTGACATCGCCATCGGATCAAGTGGCAGCGGCGGTGGCGGCAATCATCTTGTCGCCGTACGGATTCCGACGAAGCCCGGCCAGAAGCCAGAGCAGGTTTATCGCATTGACCGTGGCGCCCCGTACGTACCCACGCCCGTTCTCAAAGGGGATCGGTTGTTCATGGTAGACGACAAGGGAATTGCTTCTTGCGTGGACGCAACCAACGGAGAGCAGCTTTGGATGCAGCGAATTGGGGGCAACTTTGGTGCCTCTCCCCTGTTGGTCGGTGACACGTTGCTGCTGATCAGTCTCGACGGCAAGGCGACATTATTAAAGGCGTCTGATCAGTATGAGGAGATTGGTCAGTTCGATCTGGGCGGGCCCGTTGGTGCGAGTCCCGCCTTCGTGGATGGACGCCTGTTGCTTCGAGTCGGCAACGAACTACTTTGCTTGGGCGGCAAGGCGATCTGAGCAGATGTTTGAATTCCCAATCTCCTGAATCGATGGTGCTTCTTCGCGTCACTCGTCGCTGACCACCACATCCGCGACATGGGTTGTGAAGTCCTCGTTGGGGTTGCAGACGTCGACGTCACCGACGTAGTGCCCGGGAATCGCTGCGTTCATGGTGAACGTGACCTCCACGGTTTCTCCCGGCTCCACGTCCCTACCGAAGGTCCATCGGCGCATTCCAAAAGATCGGCTCTCCTCAATCGGTTCCGGATCGACAGATGTGACTTGGAAGCCCTCCAAAAACGCTTCGTCGATGTCAATCGCATTCAGGACCAGAGCCTCGTCATGGTCGTTGGTCGCCGTGACTGACAGTTCCACGGGTTCTCCCACTTCGGCGCTTGGTGCGCAAGTCATCGAACTCGTGACGTTTGGGAGTTCGTGAATGAGGAACACGAATGCCGCCAACCCGCCAACAACAACGGTGAAGATGCTGCCGCATACGAAGCCACCAATGAACTTCCACATATTCCAATTACCTCTCGCCACGTTGGGTCGCAGCATAACTGCGCTAGCTAGTTCGATTGATGAACAGCTGCTGGTTTGATTCAAATGCCGGCGCAACCGCGCCGATCGAATGTTGTTTCCGTGTTCAGCAGCAAGTATGAAGAATTGTCAGCCGTAGGGAAATCACCTTGCCTTGGTCGTTCAGGCATTTAGAATCAGGAAAATGTTCATCCGTATCTGTTCTCTCGATGGCGATCTCGGTGCCTTTTTAAGCTGAGTCAAGCGTCATGAGCAAACCAAACAAATGGGCAGATCAAAGTGAGCCCAATACCCCAATCACAGTCATCGCACAGGACGCGATTGAGCGACGGCTGAATTCAGTTTGGCGATTCGCAGAGCTGGCCGGCAACGACGCTGACTGCGACGTTGAATACGTGCATCAGCTGAGAGTCTGTGTGAGACGCGCGAGCGCGGCCCTCACCATCTATGCTCCCCTGTTGCCTCCATCGAGATCACGCAGATTTCGCAAAGCACTGAAATCGCTACGAACGGCTGCTGGACCTGCTCGTGACTTGGATGTTCTGTCGGATCGACTTGGCAGTACGGAGTCCCGTCTACCGAAAGAGGGTCTCGCCGAGCTCCAGAAGTTGGTTCGAGCGCAACGACGTAAAGCACAAAGGAAGTTGAAGAAGGGATATGAGAAGGCGAATGAAAAGCGCATCGAATCGTCCGGCAAAAAGCTGGTCGCGAAAATTCGTTGGAGAGAGGAGGGCGATGAGGCGTCGTTCAACGAGTACGCGCGGATCGCGTTTGAGCCGATTTTGAATTCTTTCTTTGCCGCGTCGCGAACTGATCTCAGTGACGTTCGCAATTTGCATCAGATGCGAATCGAGGGAAAGAGTGTTCGTTACGCCATGGAATTGCTGTCAACTGCTTTTGAGCAGGCCTTTCGGGAACAGATCTATCCCGTTTTTGCCATCGTTCAAGACAAGCTAGGAGCGATTAACGATCATGCATCAGCGATCAGCTTTTATCGTGAGCTCTCGAAGATCAATGTTCGGAAAGCGTGTCACAAGGCCATTGAATCCATGATTGCATGGGAGGAATCGAAGCTGGTTGAAGCTCAAGACGAATTCCTGGCGTGGTGGACGCCGCAACGAATTGAGTCGATGCAGAGTCAATTTGAAACGCTGTTACGGCCGCCCTGCGAAGACTCCAATCGGGTCGCTCGTGTCACGAAACCGGTGCGTGATCCAAATGGAATCGATTCGAAGGAAGTCGATTGAATGTTGGGTCAGATCGGAAGAAGCCTGATCCGGTGAGCTGACATAGCGAGTGGGGAATCAGGTTCGTTCTCAACGTTTGTCGTGGTTGCGGGTGGGCGGGACATTGCCCGCAGAACGCCGAGTCCGTCAAGACGCTGTTTCATGCCGTTGTGGACGGTGTCTCGAAGAGAGAGGGGCTTGACGGCTTCACAGCACGCGAGGCTCGGTTGGATCGACTCTCCTAAGCATCGGCGGTGTTTCTGGGGTCGGGGGGATCCGGCGATACATTCTGAGACAAGAACCGCCCGTCGTCGGCGTTTCGGTGGCGGAACGCATGAAGTCTGCGATTCGGCTGTACGGATTCTCAGTCATGTCGGGGCGCGGGAGGACGCGTTGGAGGGTGGTCGCCGAAGGATATCAAGAAGAATCCGAGGAGAGTCCACGGCAAGGTCGACTCAGTTGCTTACCACGGCCCTACCATGCTGCTAAAAAGGTAGTCCGACGGGCGGCCAGCTTCGATTTCTTGGCTGGGCGTCGTTCTTGTCGCAGAGCACGCAAGGAGGTGGCCATGTTCGTTCGCTACATAGGTTCAATACTTCCGGAGATTCAATCATGCGTACTGTCCTCTTCCGATCATTCTTCTCAATCGCGGTTGTAACAGCTCTGCCGTTGCTGGCGGATGAAGTCGCCGTCAAGAAGATGGTCAGCGACTACGCCGATGCGTTCAACAACAAAAACATTGAATCGGTGACCAATTTTTGGACACCGGAAGGTCTGCACATCGATCGGGAGACCGGAGAGCGTACAGAAGGGCGTGATGCCATTTTGGATGACATTCGTGAATCATTCTCTTCAGCGCCTGATGCGAAGATCCAGGGCCGGATTGATGTATTGCGTTTGATCCGTCCCGACGTCGCCAGCGTGGAGGGACGCGTGACCGTTTCGGCTCCCGGTGTCGATCCAGCAGAGACCGATTTTTCGGCCATTCTCGTTAGCAGTGACGGGAAATGGATGATTGAGCGAATTGAAGAAAGGCCTGTTCCGGCACCGTCGACATCCTACGATGCGCTCCGCGAGTTGGAATGGCTCGTTGGTTCGTGGAGAGACGACGGCAATTCGATGCGAATCGACAATGTGTTCCGTTGGTCAGATAACGGTGCGTTCTTGATTCGATCGTTTGGAATGCAGGCAGACGACGGCAGTTCGCAGTCGGGAACGCAGGTGATCGGTTGGGATCCACGCAGTCAAGAGATCCGTTCTTGGTCGTTTAATTCCGATGGGTCGTTTGGCGATGCTGTCTGGTCCAAGTCTGGGAAGGATTGGCTGGTGAAGTCGAGCCAAACGCTCTCCGATGGTGTGGCGGCCTCGGGTACGTTTGTGCTTGCTCGCGAGGGCGAGGATCGTCTTTCAATTCGTCTGATGGGCCATGAGGTCGAAGGTGAGCCGCAGCCCGCTGAGGGCTCCGTCACGGTCACGCGTGTGGTTGAGTCCAGTGTGGATGCAACCGAGCCCACCAGCGCTGAATCCCCAAGCGGCGAAGCACCCGTCGCCGATCCCGCCCAATAGGCAAGGAGAATCATCCATGAGTATTCAAACGAAACTTTTCGCCATCCTTGTGGCGGGTCTGATGTGCCTGTCTGGTACTGAGACCTTCGCAGGGTTCAAAGGCGGAAGCCGCGGCGGCGCAAGTCGTGGTGGCGCAAGTCGTGGCGGTGGTGGCCGTAGCATGAGTCGCCCAAGTCCGAGTCGAAGTAGCCCCAGTCGGAGCAGCGCGAGTCGAAGTCGATCGATGCCCAGCCGCAGCTCGCGACCAAGCTCTCCGAAGCTCGGAGGAAGTCGTCCGTCGAGTCGACCAAGCCCAAGTCGTCCGTCGGCAAGTCGGCCCTCGATCAGTCGTCCATCTGTGAGTCGCCCCAGTAGCAGACCCAGCAGCAGACCATCAACCAAACCTTCATTCAGTCGGCCAAGTGGCGGGATGAAGCCGTCATTCAATCGTCCGTCGACAAAACCTGGATCCAAGCCCTCGTTTGCGAATCGTCCCTCGACTCGACCTTCGACTCGTCCGGGTGGATCGACTCGACCGGGTGGATCAACGCGTCCAAGTTTTCCAAACCTTGGTGGTGGTTCCGGTAACCGTCCCAACTTTGGTTCCGGCGGCGGACTCGCGAATCGACCGAGCAATGGGAAAAAACCAAGCATTGGCAACCGCCCTGGCTCGGGTAATCTCCCTGGAATGGGAAGCCGTCCTGGATCCGGCAGCCGACCCGGATCGGGTGGTCGTCCCGGTGGTGGTTTGGCCAACCGACCCGGGGGACGCCCGTCCACAGGTGGCTTGGGCGATTTCCTCGGTATGAACAAGCCGATTCGTCCTGGGACGCGACCCTCAACGCGACCCGGATCGGGGGACATGGCGGGCAATCGTCCTTCGACAAAACCCGGAACACGTCCCGACTTCGGCGGCAAACTTCCAGGTGGCGGTGATCGTCCCGACTTCGGCGGCAAGCTTCCGGGTGGCGGCGATCGTCCCGCTTTCGGCGGCAAGCTTCCAGGTGGCGGTGATCGTCCCGGCTTCGGCGGCAAGCTTCCAGGCGGCGGTGATCGTCCCGACTTTGGTGGAAAGCTTCCAGGTCTCGGGGATCGTCCAGGAAGGCCGTGGGATCGCCCAGGAAAGCCAGGACGCCCCGACCGTCCCAATTGGGGGAACAACGTGAACATTGGCGACATCAACGTCGGCAACAAGGTCATCAACAACAAGCAGTCGTGGAACAACATCAATCGCAATTCCATCAACAACATTAACAATCGTTGGGGGAATTCGATCGGTGGCTTGCACAATTGGGGAAACCGATATCCTGGGCGTTCAGGTTACTACCAGAATTGGGGGAACCCGGTACGCAATTACGCTCATCGAAACTATTCCGGTTGCTTCGGGCCGAATTGGTGGGGGAATCACTATCACGGAATCGGTGGATACCACTACGGCTACCAGTTCAATAACTACCCCTCGAGCTATTGGTGGACCGTTCCGACATTCGCGGCCTGTACCAGTTTCTTCAATTGGTCGGCACCGGCGACGGTATGGAGTCAGCCGATCATGTACGACTATGGTCAGGGTGGAAACGTTGTCTACGAAAACAACAACGTCTACATCGACGGCCAGCCGGTTGCGACGGCAGACGAGTTTGCTCAAAGTGCGGCGGCCTTAGCGACTGTCGCACCGCCGGTGAGTGAAGAGGCTGCGGCAGAGGTCGAGTGGATGCCTTTGGGAACATTCGCAGTTGCCAAGGACCCGAAAGACGTCGATCCCACGAGCCTGATTCAGTTGGCGGTCAGCCAAGACGGAATCATCAGCGGGACGATGTTCAACACCAAAACGGATGAAGCATACACCGTTCAGGGTCAAGTCGACAAAGACACTCAGCGTGTGGCGTTTCGCGTCGGCGAAAGCGACAGCATCGTGATTGAGTCAGGGCTTTACAACTTGACTCAGGAAGATGCACCGGTGTTGGTCCATTTTGGAGCGGACCGCGTCGAGAATTGGCTCCTGGTCCGATTGGAGGATCAAGAGGGCGATACAGCGGAAGGTTAACGCTCAGAAAGTACCAAGACTTCGTTCTACCGAAGACTTGGATTCAGCTGAGAAACGCATCAACGGGTTGGAGAGAGTGTCGATCTCTTCAACCCGTTTTTTGTTTGTTCGAGGTTATTTGTGATTGAAATAGGTATCGCGGTCGAACAATGCGTCGTCGATTTCCGTGTTCAGTTTTAGATTGACGTAGTTGTATTCCTCGATCAGTTCTGGTTCTGAGCCCTCAGTGCTTGGCCAGTCGTGAACCACGAGTCGAATCGGGACATGTAGTTCGTCGTCAACGTAAAGTTCAGCTTTGTAGAACTGCAGCCCGCTGACCTTCTCTGGGTGTACCACTTCGATGTGAGTGCATGACCGATCTTTGACCTTCGCATTTCGGAAGTAGGCAACCTTCGTATTCTCACCGGATGGATCGATATGAAGGTCCAATTGGACCAGTTCAATCAAGTGGTCCATGATGCTGTCGAGTCCGATATCGGTGATCGGGTATTTGCTCTCACGTCGTGCGGCATCACCGTCGGGATCGATTTCAAGTTCGACGTCTTTGAACATGCCTCGTCCGCCTTTGCGGACCAAAGCGCGTCCTTCGTTCTGACCCTCAACAAACAGGACTGTTCGTCCTTTGACGCTCGCGGGGCCCATGAACTTCATCAGCACAGCCATCGGTTTAAATGGCTCTTGATCAGCGAGTGTTTCGCATCGAACTTTGACATCGACGAATTGGTACGGCTGCATCCGACCGACGATACGTTCGCGTTTGACCAATTGGCATGTGTAGTTGCGAATGTGCTCGTGAATGTACTTGCGATGCGTTTGCGCATAATCGAGTGCAGAACCAAGCGGATGCGAGTCCTTCTTGTCGATGATGCTTGCCAGGCCCTCCGCCTGCGTAGGAACAAGAGGAAGGCACATCAACACAATCAAGCCTGCGAGGGCATGAAACCTGGTTATCATCGGGTCACCTTTTCGACGCTTAGCGTTTCTTTGGATGTACTCTGCGCAACGCGTACGCAGAGATCGCGGTATGGCGTTATTACCATGCAAAGAAAACGGCAGTCAATGCATACTGGCGGTTCTGCTCCGTCTGAAAATCCTCACCTTTCCTACGTTCCAAGATAGCCAGCGAGCACAGCCGAGCAAACGGAATCTGGGTCCGTGAAACTCTCGGCTGTCGATGGTGTTCCCGTGCACCGCGTGTCCGGTCCCAGTTTTCGCGGCAGCGATCGGGTCGCAGAATCTTCCCAGTCGTCCTCGTCAGGTGAATCGAGAATCCGATTGCTAAGGCAGACGGTGTCGTCACCGCCGGCGGCGAGCCAAAGACAATCCCCTCGAGTTTCACAGTCCTTCGAAATGGGAATGAGGGCATCCGCGGGGCGTCGTGAGGCGGATTTCCGTTCGCATGACGGAATTCCGAACCTCCAAAACTTCAAACCATTTCACGTTTGGAATCGCTGGGCGGCAAGATTTGAGTCTCTCATGACGTTCTTTCGGAGAGTGAAGTAGCGGCCACGACTTGCTCGGCGCGTTCCCACGCGGCGCCTCTCCGGTTGCGTGGTTTCCGTGCCTTGAATGAGTCGACATACTACGGCAATGGTACTCCCAATCAGCGACGACAATTCCGATCGAACAACGTTTCCGTTGGTCAACATTGTGTTGATCGTCATGAACGTTCTTGTCTTTGTTCTCCTTCAAGGCGCTGGAGGTAACGAAGGATTCACGCTCGCGTATTCGACGGTGCCCGCGGAAATTGAAAGTGGCAAGGACGTTGTCACGGAGGATCGGGAAGTTGAGGTTCAAACGGAGCGAGGTCCACAGCGGGTGACGCTTCCGGGACTCAAAGAGACACCCATCCCGGTCTATCTCACCCTCCTGACGTCCATGTTCATGCATGGCGGATGGATGCACTTGATCGGCAACATGTGGTTCCTGTGGATATTTGGAGACAACATTGAGAATGACATGGGTCGTGTCCGTTACGTGATTTTCTATTTGCTTTGCGGGGTGTTGGCATCATTGGCCCACGTTTTCGTGAGCCTTTCGGGGCCGTCGGCGATGATCCCCAGTCTCGGTGCTTCGGGAGCGATCTCTGGCGTGATGGGCGCCTATTTGGTGCTGCATCCCCATCGCCGAGTCACTGTGCTATTGATTCGCGTGCTCGTTCAGGTCCCCGGCTATGTTGCCGTCGGTGTTTGGATCGGGTTCCAGTTGATTAGCGGTCTCGGCGCATTGGGTGGGCAGAGTGGCGTCGCCTACGCCGCCCACATTGGCGGATTTGTCGTGGGTGCCGCGCTCGCGAAGCCATTCATGATCGGCCGCAGAGACGATGATTTACCCGCATGGCGAGAGACTCGCCGTCGCTAGTGCGGGCGTGCTCGTTAGCGGTCCAAGGTCGGATGCCCTCACGTCGAATGGCGCAGAAGGATTGGTGCACCGTATGGCGGTGAGCGTTTGGTAGCGTTGAGTTGTGAGCCGCGAATCATTGGTACACGGACATCGTGACGTCTTCCCTTTGTTCGCGAGTTGAAGAGGGTGACTAGACGCACTTGCAGAGCGTGAATTGAACGGGTTCCGCAGTCGATCGCAGTATCGACGCTCGCAACGGAGGCGTGTGGTTTGACGTGTCGCAGTTGGAGTCACCACAATGGCGCGTCTGATCGCGCGCTAGCGGTCAAGCAAAGACCTCCGCTTGTTGGCTCCGCATGAACGACCCCGACCGCAACTCTTTTCAGACGACGCATTGGAGCATCGTGCAAGCCGCGGTCGATTCGGACGATCTGGGGCGCGACGCGATGCAGGAGCTTTGTGGTCGATATTGGTTTCCGCTCTACGCGTTCCTTCGTCGTCGGGGATGCCAGGAACAGCAGGCACAGGATCTGATCCAAGCTTTCTTTCTTCGGCTGTTAGAAAAGGATGTGCTTCGCAAGGCGGACCGTGAGCGTGGCCGGTTTCGAAGCTTTCTGTTGGCATCGCTGAAGCACTTTGTATCGAACGAATCAGCGAAGGATCACGCTGTCCGACGCGGTGGTGGGCGGGCGATCGCGAGTCTCGATTTTCGGGATGCGGAAGGTCGCTTGGCGACGGAGGCGATCGATGGGATTTCACCCGACGCGCATTTTCACCGACAGTGGGCGGTCGAAGTGCTTGATCGTGCCATGGCAGTGCTGCGGCGTGAATTGGAATCGGAGGGAAAGGCGGAACTGTTTGCTAGTCTTCGCCCCTATCTTTCGGTGGACAGCCGAAGCCACCCTTACGAGGCCGTTGCCGAGAATCTGGGGATGCAGCCTGAGGCGGTTAGGGTGGCAACGCACCGTCTTCGGCGACGCTATCGTAAATGTCTGGAGGCGGAGATCGGCGAAACGGTTTCGACTCGCGAGGAGGTTGAGCAAGAGATTCAGGAGCTTTTCGTCGCGTTACGTGTCGCCCCGCCGCCCGTGGAATAGAAAGTCGGAATCTTTTCCTGATTCCCGGTAACGTCTGCCCATCGACACGTTAGGAAACGCTGTACCTTGTTCCTGGCTGGCTACACGCGGGTTCCTCGCCGGCTACACGCGGGTTCCTGGCTGGCTACACGCGGGTTCCTGGCTGGCTACACGCGGGTTCCTCGCCGGCTATCCGCGAGGTCCTTGCCTGGATTGGCGGGCGGCTCGCTGAGATAAAAGCGAGATTTGGCTGGCAGCACGCGGAGTCGATGAATTGAATTCCTCTGATGAAAACGCAACGCAACATTGTCCCGAATGCGGGGCCGTCATATCGGATCGGCTTCCACATCAATTGTGCCCTGCCTGCATGATGAAGCGAGTCTTCACCCCGAGCCCTTCGGAGGAAGTTGATTCGAATTTGACCCAGACGCTGGATGAAGAAGTGGCCGTCGATTCAGGGTCGGTGAGCGACGGGAAGGCAAAGAGCGAGCGTGAGGTTGATTTCGAGACAGGAGTCAACGGAGACGATCTTTCGGCCGGACAAACTTTCGGTGACTACACCATTGTTCGCCGGTTGGGACACGGTGGGATGGGGACGGTCTACGAGGCGGATCATTTGCCAACCGGGCGAAGGGTGGCGTTAAAGGTTCTGACGCACGCGTTGGACAATCCCCAGGCGAGAGCGAGGTTTCTTCGCGAAGGGCGACTTGCGGCTTCTATCAACCATCCCAACAGCGTTTACGTCTACGGAACCGAGCAGATCGGTGACACGCCGAGCATCAGCATGGAGCTGATTCGAGGTGGCACGCTTCAACAGTGGGTGCGAGCGAAGGGGCAAATGCCAACGACCGCTGCTGCGGATGCTGTGTTGCAAATCATCGATGGACTGGAAGCCGCGGATCAGAAGGGTGTCTTGCACCGAGATGTGAAACCCGCCAATTGCTTCGTCGATCCCACTGGCCTGATCAAGATCGGAGATTTTGGCTTGTCCATTTCGACCGAGACGCGGGAAGAGTTTTCGGTCACCAACGTGACTCGAGAGGGGGTCTTTTTGGGGACACCTGCATTTGCGTCGCCTGAGCAGTTGCGAGGAGAACCGCTCGATCGGCGAAGCGACATCTATTCCGTTGGCGTCACACTCTTCTATCTGTTGACCGGAACGACACCCTTCACGGGTGACAACATGGTTCAGTTGCTCGCCACCGTGCTCGACAAGTCTGCCCCTTCAGTCGCGAGCTATCGAAAAGATGTCCCGGAAGACCTCGACATCGTGGTGCGAAGGTGTTTGCAAAAATCGGCCGGGCAACGCTATCCGAGTTACGACGCGCTTCGCGAGGCCCTGCTGCCGCTCAGTTCACAGCAGCCAACCCCGGCCAGTTTGGGGTCGCGGTTGCTCGCCAACATAGTCGACATCGTTTTGCTGAGTTTGCTCGTGTCGTTCATCACCTACGGTTTGCAGTGGTGGTTCACCGGCACAATGATGATCGTTCCGCGTTTTACAGATCAAAGGGGATGGAACAATGTCGCCATCACCGTCGCCACGATGGTC
>JBPCVD010000051.1:0-5207 GCA_051010815.1 Rubripirellula sp. | reverse complement strand
CGTGGCCAGAGGGCAACTTGCCTGCCTGTTTCGATTTTCGATTTCGGCCCGATTCCGAGAGATCGAGAGATAGAGATCGAGAGATAATGTTCAGCGTGATCCGCTCTTTCGGATCAATCTTGCTCGCGGGGTCGATATCTAGATAGACTCCGTGGAACACAGTTTCACAGGAGGTGCGACGATGCTTGGATACGATCAAAAGGCGTTTGTTCGGGGAGTGGCCCGTCGGTCAGGCTTGGCATGGAGGGCTCATAAGAATCACTCCGCACGATTGATGGACAAATACGAGATCGACGTCGTGCTGGATGTCGGTGCCAACAACGGTCAGTACGGTCGCGAATTGATCTCGATGGGCTGGAAACGGCGATTGATTTCTTTCGAGCCGTTATCGTCCGCATGGCAAAAGCTGAACGCCAACGCTCGCCCCCACCCGAACTGGTTTGCGGAACAGATGGCCCTGGGTTCGGCCGACGGAATGGCGACGATCAATATCTCTCAGAACACTCAAAGCAGTTCCTTTCGAGACATTCTTCCGGCACACGTCAGTGCAGCCCCAACTTCGGCCTACGTGGGAACGGAGGAGGTCAAGGTTGCGCGGCTTGACTCCGTGATCGATGATTTCTGCTTGCCGGACGATCGCTGCTTCTTGAAGCTGGACGTGCAAGGATTCGAGATGGACGTCCTGGAAGGCGCCGAAGATTCCTTGGCAAGATGCGTTGGCCTGCAAGCGGAAATGGCCGTGACACCGCTCTACAAGGGAGAGACTCTGTTCACCGACATGGTCGACCACCTCGATTCGCTCGGCTACTGCTTGATGTCGATCGATGGCGTGTTTGAGGATGAGCAGACCGGGCAATACGCGCAGTTGGAAGGGATCTTCTACCGTCGGGACGAGGTGGAGCGTTTTCGCGAATGACGGATCGCTGAGGAATCAAATTACGGATCGCTGAGGAATCAGCGATCGAGCCACGATGTCGCCGAGCCGTTCCCAACGCTTCCGTGCTCGGGTCGCCAAATGTTCTTTCATTGGCGGGCATGATGCTGGTGCACTCGGGTTTGCCGAACTGCTTGGTTGCCGAGATACTGGGTTGCCAGTTTGCTAACTTGCCAGTTTGCTAACTTGCTAATAAACCGTCCGGCCGTTGATGGTTTGGGCGTGCAAATGTGCACGATTCTCAACCACAGTGCTCCCGGAGCCTGCTTCAGGTGATTTCAAGCCGAATGTGCTCCCTCCGACTCCCCACCGTCAGCTCATGAACCGCCAATCGATCGCAGGAATTGGGGCTCTCGTTTTCATCCTCTTCGTTGTCGGTGCGATCGTGTGTGATCTGCTCTTCGGTTTCATAGGGTTTTTCGGCTAGCAGGTCGTGTGGCGAGGTGATCAAGTTCATCTTGCCCAGGAAGTTTGGACGCAGTCCGGATTCGTTTGGGATTCGCGTGCCGGAGTGTGGGAGGCTTCGTTGTTGGACGTGGTCGGTGTACCTACAATGGTGCGAGAACGATCAAAGGCATTTTGGTGCGAATTATGGCTTTTTTGGCGATAGAAACGAACGGCGAAGAGAGCTCGGACAAATTCGAGCTTGGCGAAAGCGAAACGACCATCGGGCGGCATCCCGATTGCAGCATCGTTGTCGATGCCGGCGCAGTGAGTCGCTACCACGCGAAAGTGGCTCGGCAGTCTGACGGGTTCAGCATTGAGGATTCCGGGAGTCGAAACGGTACTTTTCTCAATGGCCAGCTTTTGACCGGAGCGCAGTTTTTGCGTGAGGGAGACCGAATTCGCGTCAGCGACGTCGAATTCATCTTCCAGGGGAACAACGAGGCGGTTCCCGAATTTGCTCGTGGCAGCAGCGAAGTGACGTTCGATGGAGCGAACTTCGGCATCATGATGTACGACGACGATCATGAAACCGAGCAGCTGAGCGGCACCGCCAGCGGTAGCGCGAAAGTCGAGTATCGCAGCTCGGCTGACGGCCTGAAGATGGCCGCGACGCCCGAGGCGAAGCTGGAAGCGTTGATGCGGATCAATAGCAACCTGAACAACGCATTGGCGGTGGAGGATGTGCTCCCCAAGGTGTTGGAGAGTTTGTTTGACATTTTCCCGGCGGCGGACCGCGGCTTTGTCGTCATGCAAGACGACAAGGGCAACTTGATTCCTCGCTGGGTCAAGACGCGTGCAGCACTCGACGAGACTGAAACCGTTCGCATCAGTCGAACGATCATTCACCAAGTGATGACCAGCGGCGAAGCAATCTTGTCAATGGATGCCGCTGATGACAGTCGATTCGATTCGAGCCAATCGATTGCCGATTTCTCCATTCGTTCGATGATCTGTGCTCCGCTCAAGGATGGTGACGGCAATCCATTTGGTGCGTTGCAGATTGACTCAACCCAGGGTCGCGGACAGTTCCGTGAAGAGGACACTGACCTGCTTTCCGGTGTTGCCGCTCAAGCGGGCATTGTCATCAACAACGCCAGGTTGCACGAGCAAGCGTTGCATCAGAAAGAGGTGGCGCAAGACCTGAAGCTCGCCAAGGAGGTCCAGCAGGCGTTCTTGCCCGATGCCCCGCCCGACGCAACAGGTTACCGGGTCCGCAGTTTCTATCAGGCGGCGAATCAAATCGGAGGCGACTATTATGACTACATCGAATTGTCGGACGGTCGGATCGCGATCGTGGTGGCGGACGTGGTGGGTCACGGTGTCGCGGCGGCGATGTTCATGGCTAAGTTGTCGGCAGAAACCCGATTTTGTTTAGCAAGTGAACCCGATGTAGCGACGGCTATCGTGCGATTGAACGATCGCATGAGCAAGCTTCACGTCGAACGTTTCATCACTTTCCTGGTGATGGTGATCGATCCGGTTTCGGACAACGTGACGATCGTGAACGCCGGCCACATGGCGCCCGTTGTTCGACACGCGGGTGATGGTTCGATTTCAGAACCGGGTGAAGAGGAGTCGGGCTTGCCCATCGCGATTGATGACGGCATGGAGTACGAAGCGGTCGAGTTTCCAATGGGAACCGGGGATCTGGCGGTGATGTACACCGACGGCATCAATGAAGCGATGGACTCACAAGATGAGGAATTCGGGCTTGATCGTGTTCGTGAGTTGACCGCCGAAGGTGGCGATGCGGATATCGTGAAGGATCGCATCGTGGAGGCTGTTCTTGAGCACGTTGGCGACGCCCCGCCTTTTGATGATATGTGTTTGGTCGTTGTCGAACGCGTGAAAAAACAAGGTGATACGGAGGGCGAGGGCACGGTCGATCGTCCACCCGTGGCCTGAGATCTCCTTGTTTAAGATCCTTCGCACTGTTCATCTTGCATGACGTTTGTCTCGTTCGTTTTGGAGGTTGCCTGCGGTTGCCTGAGGTTGCCTGCGGTCGCAATTTCAAGTGGAACCGTGACGGATTCCTTTGGAGATCTCGACGATGTCAACCGCTGCAATTCGCTACGTCGTTCGTTACGAGGGTCGCGTTCAGGGGGTTGGGTTTCGTTTTACGGCTCTTGCCCAAGCACGTGGTTTAGACATTCATGGGTTCGTGCGTAACGAACCGGACGGCGCCGTACTGATGGATGTTGAGGGCAAAGCAAGTGACGTCAAAGAGTTGCTTGCGCGAATCGAAATGGCGATGAAGGGCAACATTGAATCGACGGGGAAAGACCCTCGCCCGCCGCGCGGTTTGAGTGACGGTTTTCAAATTCGTCACTAGGGCTAGGTGCATTGGTGACCCCAGGACTTCTTTCAACATGTGTGTGGTTAGAGGCGGGTACCTGAGTCGGGCCGTTCGTGGCTAAACTGCGTCGATGAACGAGATCGACCAATACGACTACGACCTTCCTCGGCAGCTGATTGCCCAGGATCCACTTGCCACACGAAGCGATTCGCGGCTGATGCTGGTGGATCGCAGCACCGGTGAGATTGATCACTACCACGTGCGTGATCTACCGGACCTGCTACAGCCTCGCGATACGCTGGTTCTGAACAACAGTCGCGTCATTCCTGCGCGGTTGGTTGGTTATCGAACGGCGACGCGCGGCCGTTGGCAAGGTTTGTTCCTGCGAGAGGATTCGGACACTGGCATTTGGGAAATTCTTACGAAGACGCGGGGCAAACTGAAGCCGGGCGAGATACTCACGATCCAGGATCGGGACGCTCGTGATGGCATGGAGCTGCGCGTCGTTGCGCGAACCGAAGGTGGGAATCTGTTGGTGCAGCCACAGCTTCCAGCCGGGTTTGTACCGCTGGAGGGTGACGAGGGTTTGGAGCTGAATGAACCTGCAGATTGGCTGGAACGCTACGGTCGTGTTCCTCTGCCCCCGTACATCCGAGATGGGCAAATGGTCGATGCGGACACTGAGCACTATCAGACGGTATTCGCGAAGAATCGCGGGAGCGTTGCGGCTCCAACGGCGGGGCTTCACTTCACCGAATCATTGCTCGAGCGGGTGCGACGAACCGGTATCAAGACGGCGGAGGTCACGCTTCACGTCGGAATCGGGACGTTTCGACCGATTCAGACTGAACGGCTGGATGACCACCAGATGCATTTCGAATGGGGCTCTCTTGATCGCGAGACTGCGGACCTGATCTCGTCCCGGCGGGCGGAAGGGGGCCGAACGGTTGCCGTTGGTACCACCAGCGTCCGCGTGCTGGAGAGTTCGGCTGCAGCGAATCAGGGACAGGCCGCGCCTTGGAAGGGCCAAACTGACCTCTTCATTCGTCCGCCCTATCAGTTTGCGGCCGTCGACGCGCTGATGACCAACTTCCATCTGCCGCGAAGCTCACTGCTCGTGCTTGTCAGTGCGTTTGCATCGAGGGAGCTGGCGATGGAGGCCTATCAAAAGGCGATTGAGCAAGAGTACCGCTTCTACAGTTACGGCGATGCGATGTTGATCGTGTAACGGTCGAGGCGGGCGGCGGAATGACTGCTTGCCGAGCGCGAGCACAGGTCCTGGTTCAGTCGGGCACGAATGTCTTGGCGCTCGCCAATCAGAATCCACAAAATATTCTTGCGCTGCTGCATTAGCCCACCATCGCAACGATCGAAATGCAGGCCAGCCGCCCTCGATGATTCCGGCGCAGTGGGCTTAGTATGCGTCTATCGCCCGAGAATCACTTTCGCTTGGCTGTATGGAGCATCCATGTCGGGGGTGTCGGTGTCAGGGCTTTGGGACGCGTTGTAGCGTTGTTGACGGTTATTGGC
>JBPCVD010000050.1:0-2744 GCA_051010815.1 Rubripirellula sp. | reverse complement strand
CCCTGTCATCGCCCAACGATTGCGAGAGTGTTCGCTGAAGGCTAGTGAGCGTTTTGCGCAGATACGTTTTGCGACTGAATGTTTTGCATCTGTGCGTTGAGCGCCGGAGTCCGAAGACGACGCTCGAGCTCCAGCACTTCTTCACCTCGACGCACGCTCTCCAGCAGTTCGTCTCGATCGACGGGGATCGACACGAAATCATCGACGCCGGTCTTGGCGCGAGAGAATCGACCGCCGTAGTCAGCGATCAGGATGAAGTAGAGGTAACCGTCCCGATCGCACTGCCTCACCCATTTACAGAGCTCAAACCCATCCATGTCAGGCATTTGCCAACTGCTGATCACGAAGTTTGGATGTTTGGACTCGATCGCCCAGCAAGCTTCCGAGGCGTCCGTACAGATCCGAACATGATATCCAGCGTCACTCAGAATCTCGTTGAGAAGCGACCGGATTTCGTTGGAATCATCAACGATCAAGATGTCGCGGCAATTGTCGCTGGGCATGTTGCAATTCGATCTACGGCAGTGAGGCGATCACAGATCTTGGGCAACGCACATCGTTTGCCCCACACTCATCTTCGCGGCCGGAAAGGACCTGAGTGTTCGATCGCTACCGAAAGGTTAGAACAGGCTTCCGCCGAAATTCCCGATGTCCGCGCAGTAGCGAGCGAGTTTCAAGCGTCGGCGTTAGCTGTGCCGATTGTGACGCCTGGTGCTCCACTGTGAGGGAGAACGATCCCAAATCAATGCTCAGGACAGATCCTGATCGGAACGCAGCCTTACGCATACGGCCAGCCGCAAAGACCGGTCCAATGTTCCGCGGCACCGCGGAAACCGATCCCACGGACGTGCATTCGTCGAGATAGAATACGTGTCCTAGATCTGCACTCGCAGCTCTCCCGCCGTTCCGAACGTCCCTCCCTCGATCCGTTACGCCACCGAAAATGCGAACAAGATTTCTTTGCGTGATTTTCTCCGCGATCGCTTTCCACTTCGCCAGCGATCGCTGGGGCTGCGATCTATTGGCCGCGGAAACCGGCCCACGTCCCAATGTGCTTTGGATCATCGTAGATGACATGTCTGCAGATTTTTCCTGCTATGGCGAATCGCTCATCGAGACACCCAACGTCGATCGGCTTGCGAGACGCGGCACGCAATTTGACAAGGCCTTCGTGACCGCGCCCGTCTGCTCCACCTGCCGCTCTGCGTTCATCACCGGGATGTATCAGACAACCATTGGATCCCATCACCACCGCAGTGGACGGGGCGAGAAAAAGATCGAGCTCCCCGCTCCAATCGAGCCGATCCCGGCAATGTTTCAAGCGGCGGGATATTACACCTCGATTTCCGGGTGGCCGATCCGAAAGGGGCGACTTGGCAAAACAGACTACAACTTCGAATGGGACCGCTCGATCTACGACGGCGCAGACTGGGCTCAACGCGACGATGACCAACCGTTCTTCGCGCAGATTCAACTGCCAGGTGGCAAACTGCGAGGAGCCACAATCGAGGGCACTGAAAAATTCGTTGAACGGATCGAAGCACAGTTTGGAGACCGGACCGATCCCGATCGTGTTCAGCTTCCGCCCTATTACCCACGCGAAAAAGTATTGCTCCAGGACTGGGCTGCCTATCTCGATTCCGTTCGCGAAACGGATCGTGTCGTCGGAGAAATCATTGACCGGCTTGAAGCGGAGGGCGTGCTCAATGAAACCGTCATCATCTTCATGACCGACCATGGGTTAAGCCATGCCCGAGGAAAACAGTTTCTGTACGACGAAGGGTTGCATGTCCCGTTGGTCATCGCCGGCCCGAATATCGCCTCCGGCGCGACACGTGACGACTTGGTCGAGCATATCGATATCGCCGCGACATCCCTAGCGATTGCCGGCATTCCGGTTCCGGCATGGATGCAAGCGAAAGACATCCTTTCGAGCGAGTATGAACCGCGAGATGCCATCTTTGCGGCCCGCGATCGCTGCGACGAAACGGTCGAACACCTACGTTGTGTACGCACTCAACGCTTCAAGTACATCCGCAATTTCTTACCCGAACGACCCTACCTGCAACCAAATGCCTACAAAGACCACAAGTCAATTTTGATCGCGTTGCGAGACGCACATCAAAACGGTCGTCTGACCGACACTCAGTCGCTTCTGTTTTCAGAAACGCGACCGGAGGAAGAACTCTACGACCTGGAAGCAGATCCGTTTGAGATCAACAATCTCGCGAATGACGCCAACTACAAAAACACGCTGACGTCACTTCGCTTGCAACTCGATCGCTGGATGGAGGAGACCGATGACCATGGACTTCGACCGGAATCGGCAGAGATGTACGACAGCGACATGGCCGTCTACCTGGATTCGGCAACTCGAAAGAAGCAGACGCCCGAACGCATACAGATTTTGAAACAAAACATCGCACAAATGAAAAAATGGGCCGCCGAGGGAAAATAAAAACATGTCGCATTCCTATCCAACAATTCCGACCCGCATGTTCGCATCGCAGTACCGTTGTGCGACCCTGCTTCTGATCCTGATCCCAAGCGTGACAAGCGTCGCGATCTCCCATGGCAAGGAGCAGGAAGAGAAGACCCTGCGCGCGGGTGCTGCGGCTGCAAATATCACGCCGCCACTTGGAGAAACCGTGGTGGGAGGATTCGCTCCCTTTCCTGCCGATCGCATCCACGACGAACTCCATGCCAGAAGCGTCGTCCTGGATAACGGCCAAACGACGATCGCG
>JBPCVD010000049.1:0-9686 GCA_051010815.1 Rubripirellula sp. | reverse complement strand
TCGTTATTGGGATTGATCGAGTCCCACGGAATTCGCGGCTTCGTGCACGATCACGAGTTCGTTCAGAGCGTTACAAGTGAGGGGCTGAATTCTGCCGGAAACACCACGATCATGATCGAGACTGCATGAACGAGCCAATGAGCTGTTGAGACGGTGGCAGCGAGATAGTCGCTCCCGGTGGGATTGCCCGAATTGTCACCATCGTGTGGCACAGGGCTACAGTCTCTGTTGGAACTGCGGTCACTACCGCATGCTTGGTGCGGCGGATCCCGGTCTTCCGAGAAACGACTCAAGCGGCGATCAGTAGCGAGACCCATTGAAGCGAAGAGTTGATCTCAAAATCCAGCTTTGCAAACGCATCCCAAGAAACTGGATTCCGCTGCAAAAAAATCTCTTAATAAAAGTCGGGCTGAGAGGATTCGAACCTCCGACCTTTTGACCCCCAGTCAAACGCGCTAACCAGGCTGCGCTACAGCCCGCCAGGGGAAGACGTTTTCACGTTTCCTCCGTCAGAATCAAGATGCTAACGGAGAGTGGCGTGGTTCGCCAGACGACGTTGACCGGTCCTTGACCCGGCTGGCTAGACGACGAAGATTTGGCGCTGGGGGAGCGAAAGAAGCTCGCTCCGCCTTTAAAGTCGAAGCTCAACCCAGGAAAAAAAATGCATTTCGCGGACCGTCTTGCCGCAGCCGTTCGTGAATCCGGCTCGATTACTTGTGTAGGTTTGGATCCGCGAAAAGCTCAGCTGCCGGCCCCGCTGAGGGATTCGGTCAGGCAAGATTCGGCCGACGAATGGGCGGCGGCGTACACGCAATTCTGCTGTGAGATCATCGACGTCGTGGCAGGGAAAGTGGCGTGCGTCAAACCTCAAGCCGCCTTCTTTGAGCAACTTGGACCGGCAGGCATGGTAGCGCTCGGCCAGGTGATCCAATACGCTCGTCAGGCAGGCTTGCTGGTGATTACCGACGGCAAGCGAAATGACATCGGCAGTACGGCAACAGCCTATGCCGACGGCTATTTGGGCCAAGCGAGCCCGTGGGGCAGCGACAGCTTAACCGTCAGCCCCTACCTGGGCCGCGACAGTCTGGAGCCCTTTGTTGAGATGTGTGATGCCCGCGAGGCGGGGATTTTTGTGTTGGTGAAGACTTCCAATCCAGGCGGTGGCCTGTTGCAGGACCGTGTGTCCGATGGGCAATCCGTTTACGAACGCGTCGCAGAGCTCGTGACAGAGTTGAACGGAAGCCGGCTTGGACAAGGTGGATACGGACCCGTTGGCACCGTGGTCGGAGCGACCTATCCGGAGCAGCTCGCCGAGTTACGCCAAGCGATGCCGACGAGTTGGATTCTGGTGCCCGGATTCGGAGCTCAGGGTGGGGGCGCGGCGGACGTTTTAGTCGGTCTTGATGAAGACGGGCTGGGGGCGGTGGTCAACAGTTCTCGCCACATTATCTTCGCACATGCCCGCGAAGAATACCGAGAGAAGTATGGCGATGAACGCTGGCAAGATGCCGTGGCGCTTGCGACTCAAGAGATGAACGAGCAGCTCCGACGCTGATGCTAGCAAGCCCTTGAGATGACGTTCCGGTCGATTCCATCTTGCTGCGTGGAACTGAAAGCCGGTATACGCGAGTAGCCAGAGGACTCCGCAGAAATTTTCAATGTGTGAGGACCTGGTGACCAAGGACAGGCTCCTGTCCGTCGAAACGGAATCGATCAGGGAATGGATTCGATGCGTCTACTCACGCTATTTTTAATTACCGGTGCAGCCCTCGTCGGCTGGAATGTTGAAGTGGTTCGCGGCCAGGGAATGGCTTTGCCTTCGGGAACCAACATGCCGGTACCACGGACGGCATCGAGTCCGACACCACCGAGCATGCAAAATCAGGCGGCGCGAGCTCCACTCGGCGCTGCCGGTGGCGGCAAACTTCCGCGGTCTGCGGGCCAGGAACATCGTGTTTATGACCTTCGCCCCTACACCGGATACCTGACGAAGACGGATCGGCCCGAGCAGGCGGTCATCGATTGGGTGCTACGTGAGACCGGCACGGACGTTTGGTTCACTCAGCCCTTTGGCTTCTTGAGTGCCGATCGTGACTCGCTATCGGTGTATCACACCAGCGAGATGCATCAGGTGGTCGGTAGCGTTGTCGAGCGATTTGTCGCAGGCGACAAGGACCCGCAGGTGCTTGGCGTTCGTGTGATGAACGTCGGAAATCCCAACTGGCGGAGTCGTGCACAATTGTTGATGCAGCACGTCACCGTCGATTCACCCGGCGTCCAGGCTTGGCTTTTGAGCAAGGAAAACGCGGCGATGGTGATGCAGCAGTTGCGGCAGCGAACGGATACACGCTTGGTCCACGACCTGAATCTCGTCATCCACAACGGGCAAACGCAAAAATTGGCCAGCACTCGTGGCAAGAACTACGTCCGGAATGTTCGTCAGGCGGCAGCCGGTTGGCCCCCTTACGAGCCAGAGACCGGGGAGATTCAAGAAGGATACAACGTTGAAATCAGCCCGCTGCTGAGCACCGATGGGCGGACAATTGACTGTGTGATCAACGCCAAAATCGATCAACTGGACAAGTTATTCCCGGTTGAATTGGAGCTTCCTCTTCCGAACAATCAGACCCATCGCGCACGAATCGATGTTCCGCAAGTCGTCAGCTGGCGACTGCACGAGCGATTCCGCTGGCCCTCGGACATGATTCTGCTGCTTTCATGCGGTGTCGTTGCGAGCCCTGATCGCGAGCAGTCGTCCGTTCCATTCTTGAACATGGACATGCTGACCGGCACCTCCTCAGGGCGTGCGGATGCTTTGATGTTCATTCAATTCAAGGGGCGTGCGGCCGACAACCTGACGAATTCGGCGGCGGTTCCACAGGTAGCCACGCAGCCAAATCCGACCAGCCGCGGCCGCTACTAAGCCGCCGGTGAATACTGCAGCCCGGGAAACCATGTGTTCACGGGCGGCTCGGCATCTAGAATTGCGGCCGAGACAAGGGCGTCACCCGCGATTTGAGATTCGCTGGGTGTCGTTGCCATGCCCCCTCAAAGCTCGGCGGCAAGCGGTTTAGAATGCCCCGCTTACCAAACCGACGGTCTTGGTCGTCTTTTCCGCGGTTCCCCTCCCACTGGCCCTGAAGCTCCGCGCTCCATGGATACTAGTTTGTCTCGACGTGTCGTCATCACCGGCCTCGGTGTCGTGAGTCCACTTGGGAACGACCCTGATCAGCTTCTGCAAATGCTTCGCGCTGGTGAGAGTGCGATTCGACCGCTGACTCAAGTGCCCCAGCATGTCCTGTGTACCGACTACGGGGCTGAGGCGACCGAATTCACCGGCGACATCGGCGACTATGGTCCGCTCGACAAAAAGATGCAGCGCACGATTCGCAAGGGCAGCAAAGTCATGTGCCGCGAGATCGAGATGGGCGTTGCCGTTGCGCAACTTGCTCTCCACGACGCTAACTTGCCTGCAGAGAGTCGTGACCGCGATCGTACAGGGGTGGTTTACGGCTGTGACTACATCATGTCGTTGCCCGAGGAGTTCTCGGTGGGCATTTCCAAATGCATCGACGACGAGGGTCAGTTTGTCTTTGAAGATTGGGGACAGACCGGCAAGCCGGAAGTCAATCCGCTCTGGTTGTTGAAGTACTTGCCGAACATGCCGGCAAGCCACATTGCGATCTACAACGATCTGCGTGGCCCTAACAATTCCATCACCGTTCGTGAGGCCTCGGCTTGCGCCGCGTTGTCGGAAGCCTACTCGACCATTGTTCGCGGTCATGCGGATGTATTGGTTGTCGGTTCGACCGGTTCACGGATTCACACGTTGCGAACGTTGCACGCATCGTTGCAGGAAAAGCTGGCTGAGAACCAAGAGGATCCGACCACGATGTCACGGCCCTTCGAACCGTCACGTGATGGAAGCGTGCTGGGTGAAGGTGCCGCCGCATTGATCTGCGAAACGTTTGAACATGCTGAGGCGCGTAGTGCCAACATTCTTGGCGAGGTCGTCGGCTACGGAAGTAGCGCGGTCGGTCCGGCAGCGGATGAGTCTTACCTGCGTCGCGCGTTCGTGAATGTACTGCGAGGGGCTTTGGGAGATGCCGATCCAAAATCGATCGGCCACATTCACGCGCATGGTCTCAGCACCCAGGAATGCGATCAGCAAGAAGCGGAGGCGATTCAAGAAGTCTTTGGTGAGCCAGCCGATCAACCGCCTGTGACGACGCTGAAGGGGCACATGGGTAATCTTGGTGCCGGTGGCGGAATGGTGGAGCTTGTCGCAAGTTTGAAGTCGTTAGGGGGAGAACTCTTTCCGGTCAAAAACTTGCCAACGCTCGACAAGAATTGCCCCATCAATGCCTGCACGGGGTCTGGGACGCCAGCGGGTGACGAGTTCATCACGGCCAACATCACGCCACAGGGACAAGCGTCAGCGATTCGGATTCGGCGATTCACAGACTCCTGAGAACAAGAGTCCTGAGAAAGAGGTTGGGTCGCAGCCATCGCGTTGCTGACCCACCTTGTTGCTGGCCCATCTAGTTGCTGGCCCAGAACCGTACCGCGTCCGCAATACGTCGGGTTGTCACTCAGGCATCGACAGGCAGTCGTCGTCACACACTCCCCGAAGAACGCCTTCGAGTCAGACGCCCTGTCGGTCACCGTTCCTGAGATTGGGCTGCCACCTCAAGGCCGATGCCGGAGCGACCATTCTTGTCGGCGGCAGTTTGCATTGCCGAGTTAACTTCTTGCCCAGAACCGAGCCTCACGAACGGTCATGCCGAGGTTTGACTCGCACACGGATCGCCACTGATGCGATCGCGAGATGTCGACCTATTCCAAGGTCGCTGTTTTCCGGCTGACGGCTGCAGTTGTACCAACGTGTTCGGCTCGCCAGATCGTCGATCGGGCGAGCCGCGAATCGCCGCAACTTTGCATAAGCTTTCGCCTATGGGATGAGCCAGAAAAGTCCTGTCATGGTGGCTGCTTGGGAAATCGCACCACGGGCACTGATTGGCACCGGTGGCGTGATCCAAGGAGCACAGTTGCCAGGGCGATAGTAGCCAAGGGCATACTGGCATTCGTTCGGACAGTGGACTCCCATCTTGTATGGCAAGACCGCGATGTTGGCGAAGAAGTGCGCGGATTGCACGACGGGCTCGAAGAGCGGTCCGTGAGTATGACCGTATCGCTCCAGATTCACGTCCTCGAAGTAGAGAGGATTGTGGCACAGGTTGGATGCTTTCCAAGTCATCGTCATCGGCGTCCATGTACGTGGCGAGAAGGCCACTTGCTCGATGAGGCATTCTTTCGGAAGTCCCCAATTCTCCGCGATGTAGGCGATATCACCTTCGCTGAGTCGGTTGATCGGCAATGTAGACTTCTGGCCGTTGTCCGTTTCGATGACCGCTTGTTCATAGGCCAGGTCTCGCAGACGCCCCGAGGCAATCGGCTCGCCGCTCCGATTTCGCCATGTACGGATGGTCTGCTTCTCATCAAACTTGCTCTTCAGCGTTTCGTAGCGAGAATCGTCCATTTCGTCCGGGCGATAGGGTGGACTGATATCGAGTGAGACCTGATCAATCGTCTGTTCGGCGATTCGCTGTCGGAAGATCTCGCACGAGAAGGTATCCCGCTTGCGTACATCCTCTTTGCTTCCATAACGGCCGCTTTGACTCGCTTCACCCGAGTTCAGCCGATCGCGGTCACGAACGTCCTCGTTCATGTTGTCGAAGGGGCTGTCGAAGGGACTGCCTGGAATGATGGGAGGCGAGTCAGGTTGAGCGGGAGCCTTGGGTTTCCCATCATCCGGACTCCGTTGACGCATCATTTCGCCCAGCGAGGTTCCATCGCTGGAGGAGGGCGGCGTCCGCAATTCGTTGGCCGACTGCGGGACAGACTGTGCACTGGGGGCGGGAGCAAGCGAATGCGGCTCGACCGGAGGGGCAACGACTGGATCCGAAGGGGCCGCCGCCGCAGGAACGGGTGTCGGCAACGATGGAGCAGCGGCCGGCGGAGTCACTTGGGACGGCGTTGCCGTGGCAGGTGGTGCGAACTGAAGCCCCGAGTCGGACGGTTCCGCTGGCGTGATTTCAGGTTCGGCCCAAGGTTTGATCTGTGCTTCGGCAGGCGAGCTGGGCACCGTCGGTGGAGTGAATTGTGGTGCTTGCTCAGGCGATGGGGGTGGCAATTCGATCTGTGCCACGGTCGTTCTCAAGTCGTTGCGCGACTCGAGTGTGTTCGGTACCGCGAACGTCCCGGTGGAATTCTCGTTCGAGAAATTTCCTGGCGCTGGGATCTGCATTTCGCCTTGGGCAACTGCGGTGGGTGAGATGGAGCTTGGAGGCACCAAAGCAGTTTCACGATCACCGAAGGGATCCTGAAAGTAGTTCGTGTTGGCTGGCGCCGTGAGCCCACCGGACTCGTCACTATTCTCGAGCAAGTCTGTTCGCTGAGGATGGGCGAGCCAGGCAGTTTGAGCGACACCACCGGGCGCGGTCACTCCGGAAACGGGACGCAACTCAGGCGCGTGGTTCGCGACTTGCAGCCGGCCACTGTCGATGACGCGTGCCGCTGTCGGTTGAACGCGTTCGGCGGTGTAGGCCCTCTGTGAGGCAACTTGCGGAGCCGCCTGGCTTTGGGCGTGGCCGTCATTCTGATTGTCGGCGAAAGTCTGCGACGGTTTGACCTGCGCCTGGACCGCAACTTGGGGTGCGTTCTGGCTGCGACGCCAGCGGAGGTCCCAACCTTGGTGTTGCGGGTTCGCGACAGGCCGTGCTGCCGGGGTGTGGAACCCTTCCCGTGGAACTGGCCGCATTTGACCCGTTGGCTGGGTCCATCCAGCGGCGCGCGTTTGCGCCGGCGTCTGGCTCCAAAGTGTCGTACCGCTACCTGCCAACGACGACGCAGCCAGCATGAAAGCAAGGCTAAGCCGATTCGCCCGTTTGTACATCCGGGCTGTAGTTGGGCGCTTCCTGGGTGATCGCAATGTCATGCGGGTGGTTCTCCCTCACCGTCGCGGCTGAGACGCGGATGAATCTTCCATCGCGTATCAGCTCGTCAATCGTCCGTGTTCCGACGTAACCCATACCCGCACGCAAGCCTCCGACCAGTTGGTAGAGGTAATCGCTGAGCGGGCCCTTGAACGGTACTCGGCCTTCGACACCTTCAGGGACAAGCTTGCCCGCTTCCGTGCCTTTTTGCCGATACCGATCACTGCTTCCTTTGACCATCGCTCCCATCGACCCCATGCCGCGGTAGGACTTGAAAGTCCTGCCTTGGTACAGAATCACCTTTCCGGGACTCTCGGTCAGACCTGCGAACAGGCTGCCAATCATCACCGTGCTGGCTCCGGCCGCGATGGCCTTCGTAATGTCACCGCTGAAGCGAATCCCTCCGTCAGCGATCACAGGTACATTTCGTTCACTCGCCACCTGAGTGGTATTCAGGATGGCCGAGATCTGTGGGACCCCGATTCCGCTGATCACTCGAGTGGTGCAAATTGATCCAGGCCCGATGCCAACTTTGATAGCATCCGCGCCCGCATCGATCAGTGCTCGAGCTCCTTCGGTCGTGGCGACGTTGCCCGCCACCACATCGATATCCCAGTCTCTCTGTTGCTTGATCTCTCGAACGGTATCAATCACGTTCCGACTATGTCCGTGGGCCGAATCAACCACCAGCAGGTCAACGCCCTGCCGAATCAATGCTTCCGCACGCTCAAAATCGCTGACTCCCACTGCCGCTCCGACCCGCAATCTTCCTTGCGAGTCTTTGCAGGCTCTGGGGAAACGCTTCATCATGTCGATGTCGCGAATCGTAATGAGTCCCGTTAGTTTTCTATTTTCGTCAACCAGCCGAAGTTTCTCGACCCTTTTTGCCGTTAACATTCGCTCAGCTTCCTCAAGCGTTACATTTCCCACAGCCGTGACCAAATTCTCACGGGTCATGACTTCGGAAACTGGGCGACCCGGGTCCTCTAGGAAGCGGAGGTCGCGTCGGGTCAGGATCCCGACCAGCGTCTGGTCATCATTGACGATGGGAATGCCAGAGACGTTTGCCTCGTCCATCAGCTCGGCAGCACGGCCAACCATTTCTTCGGGGGACAAGGTCACAGGGTCAACAATGATCCCGTTGGCCGAACGCTTCACCTTCATGACCTGTTCGGTCTGGCTGATCGTGGAGAGGTTCTTGTGGATGATCCCCAAGCCACCCTCTTTGGCCAGCGCGATCGCCATCTCCGATTCGGTGACGGTGTCCATGGGAGAGGACAAGAAAGGAATCTGAAGACGGATCCGCCGGGTCAGATGAGAGCTGACGTCGACTTCGCTAGGGACGATCTCGCTGTATCGGGGCTCCAACAGGACGTCATCGAAAGTGACACCGAGCTCGCCAATTTTCTCTACCGACATACGCCGCGATCCACGAAAGTGAGAATTGGAAAAACCGCGAATTATGCCTGATCTCGGATCCTTTTAGTAGACGCCTAGTTTCGCAAATGGATCGCCGGGACCGGGGAATCACTCGCGGCGACCGGCGAATAGGGATCCGCATAAGGACTGCGGCTTTGAGGCGGCGCGAGTCGAGCAACCTTCGCTGCATAGCGTGAGGGATTGAGTCTCCCTCGGACGCCGAGTCGGGCCTCTACGTTCGCTCCGGACAGCCCTCACATCAGCTCGCGATCATGAACGAAACAACGCGAAAGGGCGATCTGCTGTCCCGCAGGCGATGGCGAATTGAGCCGACCGCCCTGCCCACTTCGATTCTGAATTCGCTGACGTGAATTCATGGGCATTGTGCTTGGGCATCGGTAGGCAGGGGTGCAGATTTCTAATCGAGACTTTCGTTGGGCTTCGACCAAATCAGTCGCGCGAGCAAGGCGTCGCCTCGCGCGGCCTGTTTCGGCATCCACTCGCCCGCAGTGATCCAACTTTCTCGTTCGCTTGCGTTGGTGATGTGAAAGTTTCCCATCAGCGCAACTTCGTTTGGCGATTGGACACCATCTCCGACGAGCGGAAGCACGACTTGTTCGGTCTCACGAATCAGAACCTGGCGATCAGGATCAACGCGAGCAATCCAAAGGGGCGAACGCCATCGCATCACATTCGCGTTTCGATCATCCTTTCGTGTATAGACAAGAAACAGAGCGTCACTATGCGCGAGCCAGTGTTGTTGCGTGGTGGACATTCCGATTGGCGTGCCATCGTCCCAGGTCCAGGCTCGTTTGGGCGCGTAGTCCAATCCGTCATCGCTAACCGAGACATAGCCGTGCCCATCCTCGGCGCGAATGGTCATGAAGAACCGCTCACCGAATCGCACCACCGATGGCTCCAGCAATCCACGTCCCACGTCCAATGTCAGCGGCGGACCGACCTCCGAAACTCGAAGCGTTTCGCCGTCGAAGCTACAACGAACCCCAGCAACCATGCGGTGCTCACTGCCGGGACCAAACGTAAAGGACATCATGATGTCGCCGTTTGGCATCACGACGCGTTGTCCACAATTATTTGAATAGATGAACTTGCCGCGTGGGTCATTCCATTCGAGCTTCTTTCGTTCCGACCAAGTCCCGTCTTTACGACGCACGACGTACATCGGATAACGCGCCAGTTGGTCATTCTTGGAGAACTTGGCGCCGCGATAGAAAACGACATGACCAAGGGCCAACACCGTTTGCGTGCGCG
>JBPCVD010000048.1:0-6754 GCA_051010815.1 Rubripirellula sp. | reverse complement strand
TCTCTTACCCATGTATGCCATGATTCTTTGCGGCTCGATGGGAGGATTGTTGATGGCTACGTTCGGGGCTTCAGGGCCAAATTTGACACGCATCGATGCTGTGGAGCGACTGGGGTTTTCTCCGCGTCGCGCATTGATCGGTGGGCTCTGTGCGTTACCGGCTGGGGCCGTGTTTTGGCTCATCTTTCGACTTTCATGGAGAGAGCCGAATGTGCGGTTTTTCTGGCAGTCAAGCGACCAGAATGTGGGCTACTGGTTCTTCTTGTTTGCCCTGTTGCTGATCGCCGTGGAGGTTGGCCTGTTGTTGGGTGGACTCGTGACGCAAATTCACAAAGGGAAGACTCGCCCTAACCAGGGTGTGCGGCTTTCGTTTCGCAACGGAGCAACGACCGCTGCCGCCTTCACGATTGTCGTATTGTTGACCGTCTTGCTGATCTACTTTCTGCAAGACCGTTCGGCTGTGGACGCAGAGGGCAGGATCAAGCGAACGACCGCGGACGGATTTTTGGTCGCGTTCACTTGCGCGACGATTCCCGCCTATTGTGCCTTCTTGTACTTTGGCGGGATTCAGTGCTTGAAGCACGTTTGTTTGCGTGTCGTGCTGTGGTGCGGTGGTGAAATGCCGGCAAACCTTCCCCGCCTGCTTCGCGACACCACAAAGCTTGGGTTGACGCGACAGGTTGGTGGAGGCTTTATCTTCCTGCACCGATTGCTGATGGAGTACTTCGCGAATCAGGGAAGCGAGTCACCCAAGTCAAGTTGATGGCTCCGCTGAATCGAAGCGGCATTCCAGCGGTCACGGACGCGGCCAGGCTGTGAATCCAGGCTTGCTCACGGGTACCGCCCAAAGTTTGTGACCCGCAGTGACGTAGAGCGTTTTTCGATCGATGCCACCGAAGGCACAGTTGGTGACCATGTCTGCCGGAACCGCGATGGTGTCGATCAGTTCGCCTTCCGGAGAGATGACATAGACACCCGCGCGGTATCGTTCTGCTGTTTCATAGGGCGGGGCGGCGTAGTTGAGACCTGCGGTCGCGTACACATTGCCGGCCTGATCGATTGCAATCCCATCGGGGCCGCGGTCCGTTCCCCAGTCAAACAAGGCTTTGCCACTACCTGGAACGACGTTGCGATCGGCATCCAGTTTGAATCGCCAGAGGGATCTCGAATTGCCCTGGTCGTCGTTGGTGTTGACTGCGACGAACAGATGCATGTCATCGGCCGAGACGGCGACACCGTTGGGGCGTTCGATCTCGTTGCCAAGGACGCGAGCGACGTTCCCGTCGGGATCGATTCGATAGACGCCCTCGATCGGTTTGCCGTCATCGCTGATTTGCTGCATCCCGTCTCGCGAACCGTAGCGAGGGTCCGTGAAGAATAGATGCCCTGCGGAGTCGATCGCGATATCATTAGGAGAATTGAAAGGCTGGCCTTCGAATTGGTCGGCTAGCACGGTGATCGATCCGTCTGGCTCCGTGCGAGTGATTCGTTTGTTGCCGCCCTCACACGCGATCAGTCGGCCCTGGTGATCGAACGCCAATCCGTTGGCACGACCTGAGGGAGTTCGGTAGACGCCCAGCGTCCCATCCGCATCGAGACGCATGATTCGGTCATTCTCGATATCGGAAAAGTAAACGCTTCCGTCGGGATGCCAAACCGGACCCTCGGTAAACGCAACCTTTCCGACCGCTTCTATTCTCTTACCTGCAGGCACGATTTCATCGGCGTCAGCGTTTGTCCCAATCAAGCCAATGGCCGTCATGCTCATGAATAAGAGAGAAAGGCAACGATTCATCGTTTTGTCGTCGTGGGTGGCAAAGGTAGGAAGCGACGTTGCGGACGTTCGCGAACGGCCGTCGAGTATAGCTGCTGCGATTTACTGACACGGCTTCGCCAGGGATCGGATGCCCTTTCTTTTTCAACTCTGGATCGCAAAAATACCGCTCGTCAAAGTTCGGCCACCCGCACGGGAAAATTGAAACTCGTAATGTTGATAGACCTCCGCCAACGCCGTTTTGCGAGTTCGAAACTGGCTACAGATCGTCGGATGAAAATGGGTTTCGGCGGCTTGGTCCGGCGGATCGCATGGGCGGTCGGCATCACGATCATTGGCGCGACTGGCATCGATCAATGCGAAGCGCAGCAGGTCGACGATGATTCGCCTCGGATGACGCCGCTGGTGCAGGTGATTCGTGGCATCGAGCCGGCGGTGATATCGCTGTTCGTACGTGGGGAGAAGCCCAACCAGTTTGGCTCGGGGAGTGGAGCGATCATTCATCCTGATGGGTACGTGTTGACGAACAATCACGTGCTCCCACGCGTTGATGGGTTTGCAGTGTTTCGCGACCGACCCGTGCGTTTTGTGGTCGTGGGAAGGTTACCGGAGAAAGACATCGCTTTGCTCCGTTTGCGAGATGTTCCGGGCGATTTGCCGACCGTGCCGCTGGGGCACAGTTTCGATGTGATGAATGGTGAATCGGTGGTGGTGGCTGGCAACCCTGGTGGTCGCGGCGTCGTATTTACATCAGGGATTGTGAGTTCAAAGCGCGTCTTGTTGGACGCGCCAAATGCATTAGTTCGCACGCAGTTCCCGAACTCTCGCCACGATGATTTCATTCAATTCGATGCGGCAAGCAATCGTGGCAACTCGGGCGGTCCACTGGTCAACATGGAGGGTGAGTTGATCGGTATCGTTTCCGCATTGATTCCGAAAGAACAGAACGTCGGATTTGCGATTCCCGTCGATCGTGTCCGGGAGCTATTTGAGCGTGTTCTGGAACCCGAGTTGATTTATGAGCGGTCGGTAGGGATTGTTGTGAACACGCAGAGTGATGAGGCAGTCGTGACGACCGTCGAGCCAGGTTCGATTGCCGAAAGCGTCGGCCTTCGATCGGGTGATACGTTGACTGCCGTCAATGACCGTCTAGTGCGTCATGCGGCCGATTGGTGCGTTCTGAAGCATCAATTGCTTCCATCGGGAAAGCCGCTCCAACTGATCGTGAGACGGGGTGAAAGCAAAATTCCGTTCAATTTGGTTCCGGATAAGAAGCCGCCGTTCTCAGCCGTCGAAGTTGCGGATGTTCAGCCGGGGCTTCAGTATCGTTTGTTCCACGGATTGTTCACCGCATTGCCCGATTTTGGATCGCTTGCAGTTCAGCAAGCGGGTGTCGTGCCGGAGCTTGACCTTGATGCTGTTCGTGGCGATCGCGAGGATGAATTCGCGTGCACCTTGAGCGGACTGTTGCAGATTGAAGAAGATGGGCTGTTTCGATTCACGCTGACGTCGGATGACGGAAGTCGATTGTTTGTGCACGATCAAAAAGTCATTGATCACGACGGCGATCATCCACCCATCGCAGCGAGTCGACTCGTCCGAATGCGAGCAGGACTTCACCCCGTGCGAATCGAACATTACGAAGGCGTGGGGGGCCAGGAACTGGGACTCAAGCTGGAGAGGTTTGGCAATTCCGATGGGAAGCCCGAGACCTTGTCGTGGTTTCACGCCGCAAACTCAGTTGTCGCGGTCGACAATGCAGATGACCACGATCATGAGACCGAAGTTGATGCGGGCTCGGAGACCCCTCAAGACTAACTATGGTGACGCTTCCCGAACTGAGTGAAAACTTGTCACGTCAGGGCGAGGAAGCCGACGCCAATTGCATTCGCGAACTATCCGCGTCGCAACGTTGCGAAGTGAGCATTGATCGCGGTTGAGACCGCCGCTTGAGCGAAGCGATGGACTTGGACGATCGTGGGAATACGCCTTCCGCGCGATGGACGGGGACCAAGCTATTCCAAAACCCGTTTCAGCTTGAGTCTACTGAGCAGATTCGAATCCTGCGTCACGAGCAACGAAGCGAAAGTTCTGGCTCTGCGAAAAGAATTCGATTGGATTCTCGTAGACGACCTTCCGTATCAGCGATTCGTCGTGTCCACGACGCCGCATTTCGAAGATCAGATCGGGCACCGCGGTGGGCTTGCTGGGGCCCCAATCGCCCGCAGAATTGGCCAGCAACCGCTCGCCGCCGAATTTCTCGATCATGTCCACGGCACGGTCTGGCGTGCACTTGGTGACGGGGTACAGCGTCATGCCTGCCCAGAAGCCGCGGTCGAGGACCTCCGCAATCGTGTGCTCCTCGACATGATCAACGAGCACTCGGGATCGATCAATTCGCGAATCCTCACAAAGCATATCGAGGATCATTCGCGTTCCCTGGTACTTGTCTTCCAGATGAGGTGTGTGGATCAGAATTTGTTGATCGTGCTTGACGGCAAGATCAAGGTGCTCAAGAAAAATCGTGGCCTCATTTTTGGTGTTCTTGTTGAGGCCGATTTCGCCAATTCCCAAAACATTCGGGCAGTCGATGAATTCGGGAATCATGGCGATGACGTCACGCGAGAGCGAGATGTTCTCGGCTTCCTTGGCGTTGATGCAGAGCCAAGTGAAATGTTGAATTCCAAACTGAGCCGCCCGCTTCGGTTCGACTTCTGTCAATTGCCGAAAGTAATCACGGAATCCGTCAGCGCTGCCGCGGTCAAAGCCCGCCCAAAAGGCTGGCTCGCTCATCGCGACGCATCCCATTCGAGCCAACGTTGCATAGTCGTCGGTCGTTCGGGAAACCATGTGGATATGGGGGTCGATGTAATCCATGGTGTTTTGATTGAGAGTTTTGAGTCGTTGTCAGGGACGCGATTAGAGTCGCGCACTGCTCCAAATGGGCCAGGGTCTAAAGTTCCATGTCCCGACGCCATGCCGGTTCATATGCTCGCGAAAACAGACGCTGCAACCTCTCCGCGCGGTCAGGGCCTTCGCTGAGCAAGATTCGAACAGCATCGTCGACCCGCACCCGTTGGGAAGTCGCGGCATCGGTGAGCGGCCCGTCTTCGTCGGCTGACCGATCGATTCGATCCAGCGTCGCCGCGACCTCGAGCAATTTGGCTCGGACCTCAAGAAACGATTCTTCTAAGATTTGGTTTGCAGCTCGCATTGGTCATCAGGCAGTCAAAGGGGCGGGATCCGTCTCCTCCAGTATAAAGCGTTTCGTGTCTGCCTTCGCAGTCCCTGCGTCCGATTGTTCCCACCTGGATGGGGTGCGGCTGTCGCAGTTCTAGCGACTTTGCCGTTCAGGTGTTCTGTGGCAGCCACACGCCATCGCGGAATCAAGGATTGGAGCAGGCCATCGACTCGGTAAAAGGCTAGCTTTTTTCAGAAGGGGCACTTCCGACCAGATCCAAATCTCGAAAGACCGGCGAAGGCGTCACCAGAACATGCAGGGCTTGGAACTCACTTACGCCGTGCTTGGACGTACGCGAAACGAAGCCGCGGTTGATGTCTTGCTTTCTGCACTCAGCGGTGCTGCTGGTCGTGAGTTGGCGCTCAAGACATTGTTGGAGCGAAGCGAAACCCGCACGCCTGCCAAGCTGCTGTCGATCTGGTCGATGTTGGGCGAAGAGGATTTCGAGATTCTTCGGAAACGAAAATCCTGGTTTTCGGATGCGATTAGCGCTGCTCTGGACCGCACCGGAGAAGACGCGATTACCGCGATTGCCGCGACCGAATCACTTCAGCTGACCACGTTCTTGCCACGACTGGTTGATTTGGCTGAGTCGGGCCGGGACGATATGATTCGCCGTCAGGCGACGCAGGCGGTGGTTGCCCTGTCGAGTCAGCTTGGTCGGGACGCGCGAGCTGACCGTGACTTGCCGACAATCCGTTGCCCCGCCCTCTCGCGACTCCAGGATTCAATCTCCAATTTTGAGACACATGGGAACGAGGTCCTGGTCGATGCGTTCTTGATGCTATCGACCTGGGGAGACAGTGATTTAAGGCGAATTCTGCAGGCGAGAGGAAAGTTGTTTCGTATGATTTGTGCTCGGTTCGCTGAGTCAGAGCACGATGATGTGTTGACGCTACTGGCGGGTTTTCTGGGGCGACGAAGTCTGCACGAATCGTTGGCCGACTTAATGCGCAACCGTGATGACAAGGTGTTTCGCGACATCTTCTTGACGAGCATCGGAACGGAGCCGACTGCGACCACGTTAAAGAATTTGATGGTCGTCGGCATGCCGCAGTGTTGCCGCGGTGGGCAAGAGATCGTGGACGAGCTCAATGATGAACGGCTTACCGCGTTGGTTCAGCTCTACGCGTCCGCGAATCCCAATCACACCGAGACACTTCACTTGATCGCGTCGACCGCAGAACGCGAGAATGCAATTTGTCATTCGAGTGCTGCTTTGGCCCTATCACGCTGCGAAATTCCTAGCGACGAGTGTTTGTTACGCGCCGCTCTGCACGTTGCCGATCAAGAATCGACATTGGCGATGGACGAAGATGCTCGTTTGCTCAAGCGGCTGATCGACCTGCTGGAACACTCGGATGAACACGTAGTGCATGGCGTCCGCCGTGTGCTTGAGTCGCTTCACGCGCCCGCAATGATGGCGAAGTTCGAGACTTTGCGACGACGCAGCCGCCGTCTGCTGGGACGAGTTGTCATGATGATCGACTCTGACGCGATTCAGCGAATCAGTGATGGCTTGCGGCACCCCGTTCTAAGTCATCGTTTGGACGCGATCGCCATGGCGGATGCGTTGGCTCTCGTTGACCTGCTGTCCGAATCGTTTTCGCACATCAGCCAAGAAGATCATCAGGAAGCGCGCATGAGAGCGGCCGATGCAATGTCCAATGCCAGCGGTGAGGTGACGATGGCGTTACTAAAGGACATGACTGAACTCCCCGAATGCCCCGTTCGAGACG
>JBPCVD010000047.1:0-4492 GCA_051010815.1 Rubripirellula sp. | reverse complement strand
GGTTTGCCGTAAGTGACCCACTCGCTTGCGCTTCGAGCTAATAAAAACGACAAAGTAGCACTGTCTCGAAGTGATCAGCCGCATCGCGCAAGCGTGCGGGCACGACGGCCGACGACAAACAGGCCCGCAGGCTCGCGCCCTGCGGCTGATGAAAAGAATCCTGTGTTCGAACGACGGGGCAGTGCCTAGCGCGATGAGACGTCGCTGCGAACACCTGAGTCGCCCCAAGTCCGAATGGCGCCGTTCCATCCTGCGGAGATCAGCTGTTGGCCGTCGGGGGTCCAGAGGACAGAGGAGACGATATTCTCGTGACCACGGAGCGTGATTGTGACACGATTGACGTTCAAGTCCCACACCTTGATGGTGCCGTTATCGCAGCCTGCGCCCAGCCGCGGCCGAGAACGATGACTGCTCCAAGCAACGGTGCGCACGCCCCCGGTGTGAGAGTCCAGGTGTGCAACGACCTGGCCGCTGACCGCGTCCCACACTCTCACTGACATATCATCACTGGCCGAAGCAAGGCGGTTCCCGTCGGGACTCCAGCGGACGCATCGAACGATTTGCCGGTGGGTGTCAAGGTTCACCACCAGTTCGCCGGACGACGTGTCCCAGATGCGAACGTTTCCGCGACCGTCACCCATCGCAACGAGCGGCTTGACCGGATTCCAATCAACCGTCATCCCCCGAGCCGAACCTCCATCAAGTTCATGGACCAAGAGGCCTGAATCGACGTCCCAGATCCTGACGGTCCGGTCTGAACCGCTCGACACAATTCGCGTCGTATCGCTATTCCAGTCGCATGACCAAACCCGATCGCCGTGCCCTCCAAATACCGCCGTCGCCGTACGATTCGCAACGTCCCAAATTCGAACGGTTCGGTCATGCCCGGCCGACAGCAATCGGCGTGAATTCGGACTCCAGCGAACATCAAACACGCCATTGATACTTCCAGCGACCACATGTCCAGAAAGCGTTATCGGATCGATGTCGGTCTGATGCCAAACCAAGATTTCACCGGTACTGAGTCCGGCTGCAAGTGACTGACGATCTGGACTTAGGTCCGCGCACAGAATGCGATGATTTTGGGGAATGTTGGTCACGCGAGCGCCCGTTGAGGAACCTAAATCCCAAAAACGCACCGTTTGATCCACGCTCGCAGAGGCAATGCGCCGACTCGACGGACTCCAGCAGATTCGCATCACGTCAGATGTGTGACCGCCGAAAATTCGCGTAGGTCGGCGGCTCGTCGATTTCAGCTCCCAAATACGAATCAGCCGGTCGCTGTGCGCGGCGGCCAGTTTCGATCCATCAGGGCTCCAACAGATCGCGTTGGAAATACCTTCAAACCCGGAGAGTTCTCGAGCCAAACTGCCGCTGGCAGCATCCCATACACGGATGGTGTCGTCCCGTGATGCGGTTGCCAAGCTTGCCGAGTCGGGACTCCATGTGACCCCTTCTACCGGGCCGGAGATATCCGGCAATTCGCGAATCACTTCGCCACCGGCGGAATCATGAATCTGCACATTACCATCGTAAGAGGCGGCGGCGATTTGCAATCCGTTTGGGCTCCATTCAACACACGGGATCGGTGCCCTCGACTTACGAGACCACAACTCACTTGCTGTTTCGAGATCCCAAACACGCAGCACGCCGCTACGAGAAGACGCTACGACTTGCGTTGAGTCAGGATGCCAATCGACCGACAGAACTCTCTCGTCGCTGCCGCCCTGAAACGTCTGCGTCAGCTTCAATCGCTCGGCGTCCCAAACTTCCACTTGACCTTGAAATCCACCACACGCAAACTCTTTTCCCGTCGGGCTCCAGGCGATCGAGCGGTCCGCCGAGGTCTCGATCACTTGCAGTAGTTCTCCGCTCTTTGTGTCCCAAAATCGAAGCGTCCCGTCGTTCGCCGATGAGACGACTCTGGTGCCATCAGGAGACCAGCTGACAGCCCAAACCGATTCGGTGTGCCCGCGCAAAATAAATTGTTCCTGCCGCGTCTGCGATTCGAGGTAACGCCACTCCCAACCTCGAAGATCGATCCCGGCCACTTTCGGGTCCCACTGCGAAATGAGGTTGCGAACGGTTTCGATGCCACCCGGCTCTTCGGCCGACTGTCCGGCAAGATTCATCTGCGACAGGTAGAGGTTCCGCCTGAGGTCATCACGCTGTGACTCGGCAACTTGTCGCAAGCCCGTTTCGCGAACTGCCGCGATGCTGCTGCCCACCGCGATCGCAACGACAAGCAGGAAGACCGCAACAAGCGACGCGGCCAATCGCCGGTTTCGGCGGGCCCACCTCCAGGCCGATTCACCCAGCGAAACCCGACGCGCTCGAACAGGTTTGTCTTCCCGAAAGCTCCGCAGGTCCTGTGCCATCTCCTCGGCCGTACGATACCTATGACTCGGATCCTTCTCGATCGACTTCAAGATAATCGTTTCCAGATCGATCGGAATACCTCCGTCCCTTGAACGGGGAGCCGGCGGCGATTGATTGCAGATCGTCTCGATCAACTTGACACGGTCAACGTCGCCGAAGGCAGTTTTCCCGACAAGTAGCTCGTACAGCGTCAAGCCAAGCGAATAGATATCGGAGCGTTCATCACAGTCCCCCCCAAATCGCTCGGGCGATATGTATCGAAATGTGCCGATGATGTCACCCGATTCGGTGAGCGCTTCAGTATCCGTTTTGGCGAGCCCAAAGTCGACGACCCACAAGTTGCCTGCGGAATCCAGCATCAGATTGGACGGTTTGATGTCACGGTGAATCACGCCTCTCGCGTGTGCGTAGCTCATTGCCTCGGCCGCCTGCAGGCCGATGTTCGCGATCCAGCGATAAAGTCGCTGCCGTTCATCACCCTTTTCGGATTGTTTCGCGTATTCACCCTTGAGACCAAGGTCAGCAACAACCTGGTCCAGGCTCTCGCCCTGAATCAATTGCATCGCGTAGAAGATGTCGCCGCCTTCATAGCCAACTTCGTACACCGGAACGATGTTGGTATGGTGTAGTTTCGCCGATGCCTGCGCCTCCCGTTTGAAGCGTTCAAGTTTGGCTGCATTGGACGCCGCGCGATCAGGAAGGATTTTGACTGCGACGCGACGCTTTAGCGACTCCTGCTCAGCTTCGTAGACAACGCCCATTCCGCCGCGACCGATCTCACGGATGATCCGATAGTCGCCGACCTTGCTGGGGACGGGCATCGGACTGTCCGAACTTCGGTCTGCCCCTAGCCACTCCATCGCCTTGGCGGAACGCAATGCTCGCCGCGCATCATCCTGCGACTCGGGGTGGCGAGCAGCGAACTCATCAATGCTCGGTTGCTCGCCACGGCGCAAGCAATCCAAGAAGTCGTCGACCAGTTCCTCAATGCTCATTCGGTGGTCTGCCGTTTCGATGGTTGTGTTGACGAGTCCAGGGAGCTTGATCGCAGCCCAAGATGAGATGATCTGTGGCGACTAGCCTTTCGGTGTCCCTTCATCGTCATTCGCTAGCCCCAATTCGACAAGCGTTTTCTCCAGCCGAATCAGCGCACGCACATACCGCTTGCTCGCGGTCGACTCGTCAACGCCCAATTCCGCCGCGGCTTCCTGATTGCTCATTTGCTCAAAATTCCGCAGACAGAGTGTTTCGCGATCCAGCTCACTCATCGATTCGATCGCTCGTTCCAGCTGAATGCGTCTCTCTGATCGAACTGCCGCGTCGCTGGGCGACGTATGGTTGCCGATCAAACGCTCGGCCAAACAGACCGAATCGGCCATCGCCGAGTCATGGCTCGCTCGTACCGCCTCGCGTCTGGCGTCCCTGATTTGCAAACCCAAATGTTCGCGATGAACTTTCAGTAGGCGATGCTTTACGATTTGCCGCAACCACAGAAAAAAGGAAACCTGCGGGTCCTCCAAGTAGGCGTCTAACCGCTTGGCAGCATCAAGATACGCTTCCTGCAACACGTCATCTTCATCAAGTCGGCTGCGAAGACGAGGACTCAGTCGCATCCGCACCATCAGCTTCAGACGCCGCGCGTCACGGGACAGAAGTTCATCTAGCGCATCTTTGTCGCCCCGACGAGCCCGACCGATCAAATCAAGAGTGCTCCGATCTTCCACGCTCATGGGCTCGACTATCTCCACTTTCCGAATGCGAAATACAAAACTTTATTCTACGTGTCTGGCAAGGATCACATCACCGCCGTCTTGATCGTTGATCGAACAGGTCTCTGAGCGGAACGGAACGCTCAAGCCCGGAGCTCTCGACGTCGAGATGCGGGCGCAATGGAAAAAATCGACAGAGGTAGGGTACCGACTCCAGTCTCACTCTCGTCGGTGCGGCTTATGATCAAATACAGCCGCGTCGTTCGTGAACTTTAAGGGAGCGGAACTTACCTTTGGCGGCCTTGCGATTCCAGTTGCTCGTCGGCGACCGTCCTGGACGCTGGGAGCCTCGGGCCCGCAAACGACGCCCAAAGTAGTCCACCCCGCTCAAGCAACCTCGGCAC
>JBPCVD010000046.1:0-5203 GCA_051010815.1 Rubripirellula sp. | reverse complement strand
AGAAAATATTCTGTGGTTGGTTTCCAAAAGCTGGGCGAATGGCCCAGTACAAGAGAGCAGCGATTGTCAGGAAGGTGAAGGAGACCGCATTGGCGGTCCCCAGGAATCGCCCCCGCTCGTCATCAGGTGAAAGCTTCTGAAGCAACGCCTGGAGTGGAATGATGTAGAAACCCGCGAAGAATCCTGCACCCAAGATAAAAAATGAAACGTTACTGAAGGCAATGCGGAACATCCCCGGTAGGTTGGGAAGCCAAGGAGGAACTGCCGCCAACAATGCGAAGAAAATGATCAGGCCCAAAGCTCCGATCGGGATCAGCCTCGGCTCGATGCGATGCCCAGAGATCAGCCCCGCGACGGCGCATCCGACGCCGATGGCAACTCCAAGAACTCCCATCAACACACTCGCCTCAGCCCGCGTGATCGACAGAACAACGGTGTATTCCGGAACGATGAACAGGGCAATTCCGGCCAACAGGTAGAAGTATCCCCAGGCCATCATGACCATCAACAAACGAGTTTTGGACATCTCTTTAATGGTGTCCATGTAAGTCGAGAACGGATTCCAGACGTACTTCAGATCCTTGTCGCCGGCCGATAGCGGCACCATAAAACATGCCGAAACGTAACCGGCAATCGCAATCACAATCAGTGCGAATCCAGGCAACCAACGCTCACCGAATAGGTTGAGCTTCGCAATGACGAGTTTTTCCGACTCTGCGGTCTCTGAATCAGTAAAGGGTCCAACATCGACTCCGAATTTCGGCACGTCATCTTCGACGACTTTGCTTACTGTGACCTTCTGAATTCCAGCCCCTTCTAACTCCGCTTTCATCGTCGATGCGACGGCTTGTTGTTCAACCGCATCAACACGAACGACATTGCTACTGGTACCCGGAACATCGACAACATCGGGTAGCGGGCTGAAGCGATCACTAACGACACCGGCCAGGAGCGTTCCCACGATGACCGCAGCATTGGTCATCATGTTGATGCTGCCGTTGGCCCGACTCAAATCAGAATCATCAACGAGCTCAGGAATCATCCCGTACTTAGCAGGACCAAAAAACGAACTCTGGCATGTGAGCGCGATCAACGCCAATAGAGTGATCCAAAGATTTCCGGTGAAGAACCCGATTGCTGCGATGATCGCGATTGGGATCTCGGCAATCTTGACCCACTGAGTCACCCGCCTTTTGGAGTGTCGATCGGCAAGCTGCCCCGCGATACCAGAGAGCAAAATGAACGGAACAGTGAAACAGACTCCGACGATGCCTTGCCCACCCGCACCGAGCATGCCGGCCCACGCGCCATCGATGACCATGAACGTCAGCACACCCTTGAGCAAGTTATCATTGACCGCCCCAAAAAACTGGGTCGTGACCAGGCTCATGAAGCCGCGTCGAAAGAGATTGCTTGTCACGTGAGCTCAATGGGTTGGTGTCATACGAGTGGCGAGATCCTAGCAGATACGAGCCCTTGGCCGATGCATCAAAAAACAGCCGGCGGGCCACGTTTTTTCGCCCAATCATCCGCGATATTTCGCGATCGCTTCGGGCAGCGGATAGCTCGTGACATCGCGGTCGCCCTCGGTCGCGACGATTTCCAGTAAACGCCGGTACCCGCGGGTGACAAGTTCGCTGCGAAGACGCTCAAACTCAGCATCCAAGTTGCTGCGACCCAAGTCCCCTTGGACCACCACACTCTCGAACTCTTCGTGGTCGATGAACTGAGCCAGAACGGGATTGCAACGCAGGTGTCGTTCAGGACTCGTGTGCAGCACCTCGGGGTCGACCTCGCCGATCACAAATCGGAGGTAAAGATCGCTGTCAACGATCGAGGTCACATCCTCTCCGCACACCTCGCAACGATAGCCTTCATCACATTTGGCCATGACAATTTCGCAACCCTGTCACACCGGACCCGACTCAGGAAAGCCCTAGCACGTCGAACATGTTGTACAAACCGTTTGGCTTGCCTTGCAGCCACTTCGCGGCCGCTAGAGCACCCGAGGCATAGCAATCCCGATTGCTTGCCGCGACATTGATTTCGATTCGCTCACCAAGCATTCCAAACACAATGCTGTGCTCACCTGGATTGTCGCCAACTCGAATCGCATGGTAGCCGATCTCGTTACGCGTCCGTTCCCCTGTCTCACCCTCGCGGCCGTGCACATGCTTGATGTCCCCGTCGAGTTTCTCCGCGATCAACTCACCGAATCGCAGCGCCGTGCCACTTGGCGCGTCAGCCTTGAAGCGGTGGTGACGTTCCAAAATCTCGATATCGATGCCGCCAGCAACGTCCTTCAATGTTTCCGTAATCTGCTGCGTCACCTTCATGGTCAAGTTCACAGCCATCGACATGCTCGGTGCCCACACGATCGGGATGGAGCCGCCCGCGTCAGCCAACCGCGACTTTTGAGCCTCATCCAATCCCGTGGTCGCCACCACCAACGGAATATGACGCTCGCGTGCCTCGGCGACGCACGCGTCGACGGCTGTGGGTAGCGAAAAATCGATCACCGCGTCCGCGTGATCGGGCCATTGCGAGCGGAGCAGCACGTCGATCGGCGACAATCCGGCGACAGCTCCCGCATCCTGTCCCAACAGTGGATTGCCATCGTGATCGATCGCTGCCGAGATCTGGAATACAGGGTCCTCGGCGGCGAGGGCGACGACGCGTCGTCCCATTCGGCCGGCGGCGCCATGGACGATCAATTCGATGGGCTTGTTTTCGCTTGAATTACTCATGCCCCAAAATCTACCGCGACCCTGAAGGGCAGGGTAGGGTCCGACAACGTCGCAAGAGCCGACTTGAACGAATCGCCCGTCCGCAGGCTGCTGCGTGATCCTCCCTGCCAATCACATCCGATCGCAGGGCGTGATCCGCGGCTCGATCAATGCATGACGGTCGACGCAGAGATTACGCGTAGAGCTGAATCGTCTTGATGATGTCGCTCAAGTCATTCGGAACAGCCACGGCGCGATTCGCGTGACTCGCCTTTTTCACTCCACGGGACCCCAGCGTCTTGTTGAAGATTTCCTGGTCGGTCGTGTGATAGGCAACGGTGGCGGTTGGATCTTTCAGCTCGTGCCCAGTCAGAATGCACACGACGCGGTCGCTTGGCGCGATCACACCTTCGCGACGCAGCAGCCTGGCTCCGGCAACGCTGGCAGCCGACGCAGGCTCACACCCGAATCCACCAGCTCCAACTTTCGCCTTCGCATCCAGGATTTCTTGATCGTCGACTTGCCGAACAACGCCATCCATGAACTCAAGCGCTCGCAGACACTTCTTCAGGTTGACAGGACGGTTGATCTCGATGGCACTCGCAATCGTATCCGCCTTCTTTCCGTCTCGGTCCATCTCGTCGTTGTAATCGACGATCGGATCCATGTTCACGTTGCCACCGTTCCAACGAACCCCGCGGCGTTCGAACAGTTCATACAACGTATCAGCACCGGACGCATTGATCACGGCCAATCGGGGCACGCGATCGATCAAACCGTGCGCCTTCAACTCCATGAATGCTTTGCCAAATGCACTGCTGTTCCCAAGGTTTCCACCGGGCACGACAATCCAATCGGGCACCTGCCAACGAAGTGCCTCGAGCACTCGGAACATGATTGTCTTCTGACCTTCCAATCGGAAAGGATTGACACTGTTGACCAGGTAGATACCCATCTCCTGAGAAACCTGACGCACGCGAATCATTGCGTCGTCAAAGTCGCCAGCGATTTGCACGGTCAACGCGCCGTAATCGAGCGCCTGGCTAAGTTTGCCGTACGAAATCTTGCCACTGCCAATGAAGATGATTGCCTTCATCAACTGCGTTGCACTGCAGTAAAGTGCCAGCGAAGCACTGGTATTTCCTGTACTCGCGCAAGCGGCACGTTTGGCACCCATCAGGTTGGCATGCGTGACGGCCGCGCACATGCCGTTGTCCTTGAAGCTGCCCGATGGATTCATGCCCTCGTATTGCAAGTGCAACTTGCCCGGGTTCATGCCAATGTAGTTGCCCACCAGATCGGTTTGCTGCAACAGCGTCTGGCCCTCGCCAACGGTGATCAGCTGATCCTGCGATGCGAACGGCAGCAATTCATGAAATCGCCAGACGCCGCTGAATCGGACTGGATTGGTTCGTTGACTCCAGGTCGCTTCAAAGTCCCGCAAACTTGTCGGTAGCGCGGCTCGGTCCCACTCGTAATCGATATCAAGCAGGTCCCCGCATTTGTCGCACGAGGTTCGGACACTGCGGGCCTCGTAGGTAGCACCACAGGCGGGGTTGATACAGCGTTGGAACGCGAGGTCAGTCTGGGTTGCGTTGTGCTCTTGGGCGGCTTGCAGCATGGCTGTGACGTGGATTTCGCGAAGGAATCGAGGGAATCAGGTCTCTGCTCTCTTAAGAGTAGATCGGCAGAGCGGGCTTGTCGCTAGATTCGCGTTTGCGGTACGAGTGAAAATGTAGGGAAGATAGCGGTCAGATGGACGAATTCGACTGGGCAGATTCGATGATCCATTCTACCGTGGAAACAAGATTTTGACGCCACACCTCCCGCATCAAACCGCACAGAACGGCATAGCTCAGCCCCATGGATGGACCGAAAAAAACCGACCGCGAGGCTCCACCGGAGACGTCTGCGGTCGCTGAATCGGCTGAAGCTGCCAAGTCCGGCGATGTGTCGAGCTCGTTTCCCATCAGCCGGGTCGCTATTTTTGCCGGCTTGGCCGTGATTGGCGGGATCGCTGACCTATGGTCGAAGGAAGCTGTTTTTCGCTGGCGAGGATTGCCAGGTGAACAGGACGCATGGTGGGTGGTCGATGGCTATTTCGGCATCGAAACCGCCGTCAATATCGGTGCCGTATTCGGTGTGGGTGCCGGGAAGGGGACTCTGTTTGCAGGATTCTCCGTGATCGCGGCGATCGGAATCTGCATCTGGCTATTCTGGTTCAAAGCCGCCAGATCGCTTTGGCTGACCGTCGCGTTGGGCCTGATCTCGGGGGGGATCATCGGCAACCTGTACGACCGGCTGGGCATGTGGTGGCAACCCGGCTATCCGGATCAGTGGAAAAGTGGAGTTCGCGACTGGATCCTTGTTCGCGTCGAAGGGGTTCCTCTGCTGGATCCTTGGCCAAATTTCAACATCGCGGACTCGTTGCTGGTCGTCGGCGCCTGCATGCTGCTGTATCAATCATTCTTTCCCGG
>JBPCVD010000045.1:0-3107 GCA_051010815.1 Rubripirellula sp. | reverse complement strand
TCCATTGCTCCAAATCCACCTCGCCCTCCACCTCGGCTTCCGCCACGACCTCCCGCATCGCCACCACGATTTCCCCCCGGCGTGCCGCGAGTTCCCCCTGGCGCGCCGCGAGTTCCACCTGGGCCACCTGGAGCGCCACGAGTTCCTCCGGGGCCAGCAGGGCCACCACGAGTTCCACCTGGTCCGCCCGGCCCCGGTCGATCAGCATTCGGTGCATTGCCCCGATTTCCGCTGGGGCGAGCCGCGCCGGGTTGCGGTCCACCGGTGGAGGTTGCGGATGGTAAACGCCCTTTGAAGATTGAACGACCATCTTCGGCATCAATGCAGTTTGCGATTCCGTTTGCGAAGTAATAGACCCTTCCTTCGTACACGAGCGGAGTTCCAAACCTGGCCGAGTCGTTTCCAGTCCAAACGGTGTTCGCTTCTGTCACATCGCCTTTGCCACCAACTTTGATGGCCGCCGATCCGCCGCCACGGCCTTCGATGCCGTAGATCACGCCATCGGCCTCGACGACGCTGGAATTGTAAGAGTCGGAGTCCATGGCTTCGCTGTACCAACGCAGTTTGCCGGTCTCGGGGCTCAGTCCCCAAAACTCAAATGGAACGCCGAGGACCAAATCGGTACGGTCACCTTCAACTTCAGCGAGCAGGGGCGTGCCCCAGATGTCGCTGAGTCCATCGGCTTCCTGCCGCCAGACCTCGTTTCCTGTGGCTATGTCGAGTCCGACGAGAGCGCGGCTTTCTGCACTCGCTGTGACGATCAACAAGTTCTTGTGAAGGATTGGGCTCGAGGAGGAGCCCCAACGTTTGGGGTCGCTTCCGGTTCCGACACTCGTCTTCCAAAGTTCATTCCCTTCAAAGTCGAACGCTACGACCCCCGACTTTCCAAAGAACGCATAAACATTCTCTCCGTCCGAGGTTGGCGTGTGTGAGGCATAGCCATGAGCCGGGATCCCCATGCCCGTGTAAGGGTCCTCGGGTTGGGCCGCATCAACTGCTCGGGTCCATAGGACTTTCCCTGTTTTTCGGTCCACGCACAGCAAGTGACGCTTCAAATCCTCGATGTCACCTAGGTTTTCTCGTTCGACGCCGTAGCCCGTGTAGCAGGTTACGAAGATTCGATCGCCAACGATGATGGGACTGGAAGCCCCGGGACCGGGCAATTCTGTCTTCCATTCAATGGCGTCAGGTGCCCAATTCACTGGGGTCTCAGCGCTATCCGCGCTGATACCGGATCCATTCGGTCCTCGAAACCGCGCCCAGTCGGCAAGGCTGGTCTCAACCAGCAAAAGAGACGCTGCGAATCCAAGCAGGATGGATTTGGATGGCATGGGGGAAATCATTGGTTCTTAGGAATAGGAATACGACAAGGGACTAGCGAACACGCTGACTGAACACCGCAGTCGACTTCTTGTTTCGCGAAAGGCGAGATCGAAGTTGCTTGGCTGGTGATTTTTCAAAAAATGCTTTGAAATCGATTTCTTGGTCCCACCAGACCCGGAAGGAAGCGATAGAATATCCCCTAGGTGGGTGGTCAGGTGGTGCGAAAGATGAGTTACCTCCCCGGGGCAGCATGTTCTCTCGAGAATGGACGAGGCCCCGAGTATGGACCAGCAGGAAATCGACGGGAACTCCTGGCCGACATGGCTTGGCGCTCTATCCGTTAGTTCCGCAACGCTTGTTGTCGAAGCGATGGTTTCGACTCTCAATCCTCTGGTTGTGCCCCATCTTTGTGCGGCTTTCATCGGAAGTCGATTGCCGACCAAGCAGTTCCTTTTTCTGATGGGCCTGCTCGCCTGTTGCATCATGCTTCCGATGCTCGCCTACTCGGCTGACCCAAACCAGTTAAGTCACAGGCTGATTGGCGTCTTGGGACTGCTTCTTGTTGCCGCTCTGCGTCTGTTGCGCCCGGAGCCGAACGAAACGCCGTCGTACGATTGGGATCAAAGCCTGGTCTCCGAGTTCGGAACGCTGTCGGCATCATCCACCGAAGTTCGCGCCACGAAACATCATGCTCAGGGATTGTTGGGCGACGACGTGTCGTTCGAAATGATCGACGATCAGGATCATCTGCAGCCGATGCTAGAGCAACTCGAGGCCGAAGGCGATTTCAATTCCAATCAAATGCAGTTGATTGAAAACGCGTTGCGAAAGCTGGATGGTCAAAGTGTGAACTTTGAATTCGCAGCCTCCTTAGAGCAGGGGCAGCGGATCGGAAGTTTCGTTGTCGACGAAGCACTCGGGCGTGGCGGTGAAGGTCACGTGTACCGTGGTCGCGATGCCAGCGGCAAAGCAGGTGCAATCAAGATCTTGCACAACATGCGAGTGAGCGATCGGTTTCGTCGTGAAATGCACATGGTCCGGCAGCTCGCTCATCCCAATATCGTGACTGCCTACGAGGTGGGCGAGTTTCGAGGACTGCCCTTCATCACAATGGAACTGTTGAGTGGGCCGGATCTGCACGTTCTGGTTCGTGATTCTGGGCCACTCGATTGGCAAGTTTCCGCGCAGTACGTGCTGCAGGCTGTTCGCGCACTTGCTCATGCTCATCGACGTGATCTCGTGCACCGCGACATCAAGCCTGGCAATCTCATCCTCCACGGCGACAGCACGGTCAAGCTTGTGGACCTCGGATTGGCGGCGATGTCGACGTCTGCGGAGGGCATGGACAGCGTGTTCCACTTCGAAACTCAAGATGGGCATTTGGCCGGGACGCTGCCGTTCATGGCTCCCGAGCAGGCCCGGTCACTGGCCAACGCGACAATCCAAGCCGACATCTACGGCTTGGGGGCAACGTGGTTCTACATGCTCACGGGGCGTGAGCGGCTTCGAGGAGAATCGTTCTCGGACCAGATCGCGAACCTGTTGGTGCGTCGGCGATTCAACGCTCTTCGCCCGGGCACGTTGCCGGAACAACTTGAGCGTATCTATCAACGCATGGTGGCTTACAACCCGAACGACCGATATGACTCTTGCGAACTCTTGGCGGAGGATCTTGAGAGTGCACTCATCGATGCTGGCGAGACAGTGGCAATGGTGGACGGCATCAACGTCCTGGTGGTCGAAGACAGTCGCACAGACATGTTGTTTACCATCGAAATGTTACG
>JBPCVD010000044.1:0-9019 GCA_051010815.1 Rubripirellula sp. | reverse complement strand
ACAGGAACCAGACGTCGCCCGCGGGGATCGGCAGTTCGACGAGGTCGCGACGAAGGATTGCGATTTCGACCGTCACACTTTCGCCGGTACGTTGAGTGTCTCGGTACCAAGTGGGTTGCCAGTTTGGGTTGCCATCGATCGCGTCTCGTGTCCGTCCTGATGCAGAGACTTGCAATTGCATGGAGGTCATCAGGTCGCGGTCGGTATCAATAGCGAGCTGCAGACGATCGACCTGTGATAGATCGTGATCACGGTTCGTGACGCTGGAATCCGATGACTGCGGGTCCGTTTGGAATTCGCTTGGGCTGCACTCCATTGCAATGTAAACGTAGTCCTCGTCATACGCTACGCGGACACGTGGAGAGACTCCGGCACTTGGAAGAGCGGATTGCCAACAGCCGTCTGACAGAACACCGTCAAGTTTGGGTGGCATGTCGGCGCGTCTGGCGAGCAACGTGGCACCGTCATCACGCAGCAACGAAGACCACTTCGAGACGGTGGTTTCTGCAAGACGCTTGAGGTTCGCTGACTCGCCACCTGCCACTTGCAGATTTCCGTCGTCGCTTCGTCGGCGCGCGGCCTCGCGGGCAACCAGTACAAGCGGATGAAATTCCCACGGGAGGTCGACTTCCACCGGAACGTCTTCGGTTTGCTTGACGTTCGACACATGGTGCGTCTCTGGTTTCGGAACGACCAGTGGCGACGTCCCGGAAACCTGTTGAACATCGCTCGCCTCGACTTGAAATGGCGAAACTGCGACCGCTTCTGCGACCGGCGCCGACCTTGTTTGAGCGAGAGATTCCGTGAGCGATGATCGCAATCGCTGCCACTCCAGGCTATGGCGGATCGCTTCTCGGCGGAGGGCCGCCCAACGTCCGGCGGAAGTGTTGGGAAACCGGGAAGCCACTTGGTCGAGAGCGACCTCATGGAAGGCAGCTGAACCGACAAGATGGTCAGGCCGAGTCGCCTGCAGAATCGACCAGGCGACCCGAAACTGGTCGGTCTTGGCGGTCTGTTCGAGTGTCTTGTCGATGGATTCAGAGAACTCAGCCGCATGATCGCTGGTGGCGATGATGGTTTCGATGCGCTTGGTTTGTCGCAGCCGCGCTTGAACAATCTGCAGCTGATGACGGGAGACCGTCGCGCTGACACTGGCGAGCTGTTGTCCTTCTTGTTGACGCAAGCCACTCGTGACTGACGTCCCACGATGATTCGTGGGCGCGATGTCATAGGGATAGCGAACCGACGTCGATGATCGAAGGTTGCGATGGGGACAGAGGTAATGCAAAGCGTCAGCTTGCAGGTCGCTTGCCAACACGCCGCACTTGGGCAGCAGGGCGTCGCGATGCAACGCTGTGTTTCCTCGTCCATTAAATCCATAGACGGCGACTCGCCGAACGCCGAGACTCGTTGCGGCTCGAAAGAAGGCATCATGGGTGGTTGCAGGAAGTGTTTCGTCCAGGACGAGACACGTCGGTTGGTGAATGGTGATCCAGTTCGAGGCAGTCGCGTGGAGATCTTCATTCGTCGCAGTGAATTGATCGGCACCCGCCCCGCCAAGCATGATCGCGACTTGATTGGCAATCGCAAATTCGAGTTCGTTGGAGGTTGCCCCTTCAGAGCTCTGGTCGAGTAACAAACTGACCCGGTTACGAGACTCAAGAGCCTCACTTCCCACCATCGACCATGCGACCGACTCGGCGGTGTTCGCGACAAATAGAACCGAGGTTTGTCGCTGTTGGCCCTGAACCGGATTCCACGACTGACCTTGGTCTTCGCTAATCAGGATGACCCCGTGGTCGCCTACGGCGCAGAAAGTCGTGTCTCGAATTCGGCAGGCGTCGCGAATCGCGACTGGCAATTGCGTCGCTTTTGCCCACTGAATCATTTCGGCAACGGTAGGGCTTGATCGTCTGGGCTGTTTCGAACCGCTGCTTGGAGCCGAAACGGAGGCATCGTTCCATGTACGTCCGGCATCGTGACTCACCAGACGTGTAGTCAGCAATGAATGCGACCACTCGCAGTCAGCGATCAGAGACCCATCCGTTTCCAGTGTTAGCGTTACGAAGCGTGGAAGTTCCTGGTCATCGGCTCTCTGCCACCGTTTCCCGCTGTCGTTGCTGTAGAGGACAACGCTACGGCTCAACTGCGTAACTTTGTCGTAACTGCCACCGACGATTACGACGCGTTGTTGATCGACCCACACGACTTTGTCCAGCTGGCACTCGACGCGACTGTCGATCGGCTGCCAGGAGACGCCGCCATTGAAGGTGCGCAGAATCGCGCCGCGGTCGCCGCACGCGACTCCGATCTCCTCGTCTGCAAAGGCGACGGATCGTAATGTCGCGTCCTGGCGCAGCGAGACAACATCGCTGTAGCTGGGCAACGGTTCCAGGCCACACGTGATTGCATGGGGAAGGACAGTCAAGCAGAACATCAGTCCTGCGATCCATCGACTCATGTCATCCAACCCTTGACGAGAGCGGCGGTGATAACCAAGGCAGTCCAGCCCAGGCAAAGATTTGCAATTACGTAAAGCCCGCAGGCTGCCCATCGCCCCGTGTCCACCAGTGCCGCAGACTCTCCGGCGAAGGTGGAAAAAGTGGTCAGGCCGCCCAGGAAGCCGACCCTGACGGCAAGTTGAGTCCGTTCGGGCAAGTGCGCGGTGGCGATTACATATTCAGCAAAACCCCCGATCGCAGCACAGCCCAATACATTCACGATGGTGGTTCCCAGCATCGTCGATCCGCCCGGAAGGGCGGTCGAACCCACTGTAACGAGGTAGCGGGCAACCGAGCCCACCGCTCCTCCAGTGGCTACCGCTAGTAAATTGAGCCAAGTTGTCATTGCCAGGGGCCGTTTTAACCATTGCCTAAGTTTCGGCACGAACTTACGTTAGCGAGTAGATTCGGAGTTTCGGCCCGCCGCGTAAACGTCAGTTTTCGGGCCCTCTCGTGAACCTCGTCTTCTTCCACAGCGTCTGTGGGAGACTTGTTGACGTGTGGAACCCCTGGGTTACCGCGTCCTGCGTTGTCCTGTTTCGTTTGTCCGTCTAGATCTACCTGTTCAAAAACACATGAGTACTGCGAAAGCCGCCACTGAATCCCGACTGATGACCGGTGCCGATATTTTGGTCAAATCATTGGTCGATCACGGCGTCGACGTACTTTTCGCCTATCCCGGCGGTTGCAGCATGCCGATGCATCAGGCGCTGACGCGGTTTGGCACATCGATTCGGACGATTTTGCCGCGACACGAGCAGGGTGGCGCTTTTGCTGCTCAGGGATATGCCCGCAGCACCGGTAAGGTGGGGGTCGTCATGGCCACCAGTGGACCCGGTGCGACCAACCTCGTGACGGCGATCGCAGATGCGAAGTTGGATAGCGTTCCTATCGTTTGCATCACCGGCCAGGTTCCGACCAAGGCGATCGGAAGCGACGCGTTCCAGGAAACACCGATGGTCGAGGTGTGCCGTGGAATCACCAAACATCACTATCTGGTGACCAAGGTGGCTGATCTGCCTCGGATCATGAAAGAGGCATTTCATCTGGCCCAAAGCGGCCGACCTGGGCCAGTCTTGGTCGACATGCCAAAAGACGTTCAGTTGGGCGACCTGACGGACATCGACATGGATCCTCCAATGGATCTGCCGGGCTATGAGCCGTCCGCTCCCACGGTGCCCAGTGAGACAATTCGTCAAATTGCTGCGGCCATCAAGTTGTCCCGAAGACCCGTCATTTACGCGGGTGGTGGCATCATCACGGGCGAGGCGAGCGAGGAGCTTCGTCAGTTCATCTCGAAGACTGGAATTCCAGTCACGACAACCGTCATGGGCATTGGTGCGGTATCGCCTGAGGAATCGCTGTCGATGGACTGGCTCGGCATGCACGGTGCTGCCTACGCAAACTATGCGGTGCGCGACTGTGACCTGCTGATCGCGCTGGGCGTTCGATTCGATGACCGGGTGACCGGTAAAGTCGAAGCCTTTGCCAAGGACGCCAAGATCATCCACGTTGACATCGATGGATCGGAACTGAACAAGAACAAAACCGCACATATCCCTGTGCGTGGCGACGTCAAGCAAGTCCTGACTGAGCTCAACAAGGTGATTCAACAACCGGAAATCGCCGAATGGCAGACGTACTGTGCCGAGTTGAAGGCCAAGTATCCGCTGAAATACGACGATAATTTCGAGGGGATTTTGCAGCAGCACGCGATCAAGACCTTGAGCGACGTGACTGCCGACATGGATGCCTACATCACCGTGGGTGTTGGACAGCACCAAATGTGGGCTGCACAGTTCTATAAGTTCCGTCGCCCACGAACGTGGCTCAGCAGCAGCGGACTTGGAACGATGGGCTTTGGTTTGCCGGCCGCGATGGGTGTCCAGGCAGCCAATCCGAATTCTCTGGTCATTGATATTGATGGCGATGGCAGTTTCCAGATGAACGTCCAGGAACTGGCAACGTGCTTCTGTGAAGAGTTACCGGTGAAGGTGTTGCTGCTGAACAATCAGCACCTGGGGATGGTGGTGCAATGGGAGGACCGATTCATGGGTCGCAACCGTGCACATACCTATTTGGGACCGATTCACCATGAAGAGGCGGCAGGTGCCAGTAACGCCGACCGCTTCACCTATGCCGAAGATCGCTATCCCGATTTCGTCAAAATCGCCCAGGGCTATGGTTGTGGAGCGGCGACGATTCGCGAAAAGAAGGACTTGGAGCCGGCCATTCGCGAGATGATCGCGCACAAAGGACCGTATCTGCTGGACGTCGAAGTGCCGTATCAGGAGCATGTGCTGCCGATGATCCCCGGTGGGATGACGGTCGACGACATGATCCTCGAGTAGCCAGTTCGTTGGTTTCGCCCTCGCTGTTCCGACGGGGATCTCCAATGTCGGCGATCTCCAACGACATCGAAGGGGTCTCCTGAGTGGTTTCGCAATGTCAGGCGCCCGGTTAGCTCGATGCGGACCGGAAACTGCGTTCTGCGGGCCATGAGAACGCGATACCGGTGAATGTTGCTCGAAACGGAGTAATAGCTGCGAGGGATGAGCAGCGGCCGCAAATGACGACTGCCAAGGCGATCTTCACTACGTATTCAGGCTTGGTTTGTGCCGGTCATGTTCTCCGGATTACCCCTGGTGGGTGGCTTGCTCTCTTGCTGGCTCACTCTTCCCCCTGAATTGTGATCACGATACTACGCCCGCTGGCGCGGTCCCGATGCTCGCAGAGGTAGATTCCCTGCCACGTCCCCAGCTGGAGCCGGCCTGCTCCGATCGGAATCATCACGCTGGCTCCCATCATTGATGACTTGACGTGGGCTGGCATGTCATCGGGCCCTTCAAGCGTGTGAACATAGGGAAGCGTTTCCGGAACCGCATGATTCATCGCGGTCTCGAAATCGATTCGCACATCGGGGTCAGCGTTCTCGTTAATGGTCAGCGAGGCGCTGGTGTGCTGAATGAAGACTTGCATCCATCCGACTGCGACGGAGTCGAGCTCGGGCACTGCGTTGATGATCTCTCGGGTCACCAAATGGAAGCCGCGTCGTGCTGACGGAAGCCGCAAGGTTTTCTGAATCCACATTGTCGTTCGTTCTTACCTCTACGAAATGTCGACAGTCGAAAAAAAAGTTTTCGCCTCAATTGGAGACGCACAACCTAGCGGTTTGAGGGTGGCCGCGGACTGAGGTAAAGAGGCACCCCCGAACTGGGAGTGCGAAAACCGCATCTGTCAAGGGCCCGATTGTCCCGTGATGCGTCGTCAGTGTTGGGGATTTCCCCCTTGGAAGCTCGCGTTTGTCAACCGGTGGCAATTGCGGCCATCGATGCCTCAGTGTGCCTGAGCGGAAAGCGCTTTTGACGTGTCGCGAAAACATGTCTCCGCGAGGTCGCGTAGCGATGATCCTTCACACAATTTTCTTGACTGAATCACTTTCACGTCAATAATCTCTTCGTCAGCCGAACGAGCGGCCCACGGAACGGGACCGCACTCATCAAAAAATCATGCAGGGGCCTGCCGGTCGGAACGGCATGCCGAAAAAGCGAACGGGAAAGACAGTATTTATGAGCCAATGCAAGAACGTCTTTGAAGCCATCTTGCGCTACGGTCATGATGAAGATTTCGTCCCCCAGAACGACGAAAAATTCGTTGCCACCGATGCACCGGCCGGAAGCGCCGACAAGATCGAAGTGCTGCGTCGACGAGTTGAATTGGGCCAACCACTTTGGCACACCACCGACCGTGTCGACTACAGCGGTTTGACCGGAGCGATTCGTCCTCGAGAGTAGACGAAGCGTCACTTCGGTGAACAGAAATGACCCAGCCCCGCAGAAACACTCTGCGGGGTTTTTTATTGCGCGTCGTCCGCGGGCCAAATCTCGATCGGTCGACTTCCGCCCACGATGCCAATCGAAGCCGCCATCTCGGAAAGCTTGGCCAAGGCAAGGCGACCGGTTTGGCCCAGGTCACGGGTCCATTCGTTCACGTAAAGCTCCACGTGCCGCATTAGCACGCTGTCATCAAACTCCTGGGCATATTTGCGCATCGTTGGAAGCGCGTCATCTGGATCCGACAGGCTGTGCTCAAGCGACTCGCGAACAACGGTTTGAATGAGAGAAACCTGCGATGGAGAGAGGTTTCGGCTGGCGACCAAGCCTCCCAGAGGCAGTGGGCAATCAGTTGCTTGCTCCCAACGCGTCCCCAGATCCTCCACCAGCCCCAGTCCCGCCTGCTGCCAGGTAAATCGCCCCTCGTGAATGCAGACTCCAAAATCAGCCTCTTGGGCCTGCAAACGGGGCATGATTTCTGAGAACACACAATGTTCGACACGCGATGTGTTGGCGTGGAACAGGTCGAACAAGAGCTTGGCCGTGGTGTGCTCTCCAGGGCAGAGTGTCAATTGCGATGAATTCAGGGGATGCTGATCCGCTGCGGCGGACAACAGAAGTGGTCCCACACCGAACCCGAGTGCGGACCCCGAGGGCAAGACGACTGTCTCATCGGTGAGTCGGAGAGCCGCGTGGAAACTCGTCTTCGCGACATCGAACGCGCCGCGGAAAAGTCGGTCATTCAATTGCTGAATGTCGAGTAGTTCGATCTCAAAGTCGAGTCCACGCCAGTCGACGATTCGATTCAGAAGAGCGTGGAACGTGAAGGTATCGTTCGGGCAAGTCGAAATCCCCAGACGAATGGGGCGGCTGGAGGACGTGGCGGTCATGCTGGAAGCGTTATCCGAGCGGGATTGGGGCCGTTGCTCGACCGTGTCATCACGATGGAGAAGGAAGCCAGGTTCGGGGCATTAACTGTAGTGCCAGATTTGCCGCTGCCGCTAGGGCTTCATTCACCTGCCATTGATCGTGCACGCGGTCCCCTACCTCATTGGAGATGCCTCGCACGATCTGTAACGGGACACCTGCCAGACTGCAGGCCATGGCGACCGCGTAACCTTCCATGTCTTCCGCGGTGGCGTCTGGGAAAAGTGCACGACGCTGATCGGCTTCTTCCTCCGAGGCCGACGCGCTGCAGCAGGTCAACAGCATTCCCGATGCTGGGATTCCGCTTACGAAGGAGGAGTCGAGCGGGATCGTGTCACCGATTTCCGGTTGGTCATCGCCTCCGCTGAACTGTAGCCAGCCAAGTTGAGCGGCAGGTTGGTGCGCCGGTCCGGCACCCACACCAATTCCGTAGCAGGTGGTTTTCTCAAATCGTTGGGCCGTTCCGATCGGGCACCGCTCGGATGAGAAGGTACCAGCGATTCCGACCAGCATCACGCGTTCCGGCTTGTACCTCGCGATCAGGCTGCTCGCGCGGGCGGCGGCGGCGATCGGGCCAAAGCCACACAACTGCATTGCACACGAACGACTCTCTAGAACGCGGAGCGATTGTCGCAGGATGTCCCTTTCGACCGGCGTCGGTACAAGGATGAGATCGGTCAACACTAGGCTCGTGCGAAGAGGTGAAGGAACTGGACGCACCGGCTGCAGTCGTCCGCGAAGGCAGTCGCTAGAACCCTCGTTGCAACCCGGGCGTGACATCCAGGTCAAGCGACGCGAACTCGCCTCGTTTGATCTTTTCGAGGGCGATCGCCCCCATGACCGCATTATCCGTGCACAAATTCATTGGTGCAATCGTCAGTTGATAATCATTTTCACGAGCCGCGTTCGCAAGCTGTTCACGTAGATAACGGTTTGCCGCCACGCCTCCGCCGACGATCAACCGTGGGCACTGAAACTGCTTCACGGCTCGGGTGGCTTTGGCGACGAGAACTTCGACGGCGGCAGCCTCAAAGGAAGCACAGAGGTCGGACTTGGCTTGATCCGATATTTGAACCTTGGAAAAGTCTTGTTGCCCGGGACCCACGATGGCGTATCGAACAGCAGTCTTGAGTCCGCTGAAGCTGAAATTGAAGTGGTCTTCATGAATCATGGACCGCGGAAAGGAGAATGCTTTGCGGTTTCCCTGCGCGGCAAGTTTGGAGACGGCCGGTCCGCCAGGGAATCCGAGCTGCAGCATCGCTGCAACTTTGTCGAATGCTTCCCCCGCAGCGTCGTCGATCGTTCCCCCTAGGTACTCAAGATCGAGTGGGCTTTCGCAGTGATAGAGGCTGGTGTGACCCCCGCTGACCACTAGGCCGATGCAGGGATAGACGTTGGCTTCGGAGGAGAGCTGGCACGCGTAAAGGTGGGCGTGCAAGTGGTTCACCGCTACGAGTGGTTTGTCCCACGCGACGGCAAGTGTCTTGGCAGCTACCAGACCGACCAAGAGCGAACCGGCCAACCCGGGGCGGTCCGCGACGGCGATGGCATCGAGGCTTTTCGGGTCGATCGCCGCCTGCTTGAGAGCCGTATCAATGACGGGAAGAATCCGCTCGAGATGCGCGCGAGCCGCGACCTCAGGGACGACGCCGCGGAATTTTTCGTGCAGCGCTTCTTGTGTGGCGACACAATCGCCCAGTACCGTCCCGTCGTCGGCGATCACAGCCGCTGCGGTTTCGTCACAAGTCGATTCGATGG
>JBPCVD010000043.1:0-3504 GCA_051010815.1 Rubripirellula sp. | reverse complement strand
CACAAAGTAAACGAGCTGAAAAGACTCGGCTGACGTGCCGTCTGTTCACGTAATTGAGTGTGCGTGAGCAACCTCGTCTTCGTCAAGCATTTGCTGAACACGTTGTTCAATCGTCGTCGTGATGGATGCGGCTTGTCCCTTGACCTTCCGATCGCTGCTGACATCGACGGGTTCACCAAACCTGACTTTCACACGCCGCCGAGCCCTGATTGTCGCGGTCGCTTTGCGAAGCACGTCTTCCTCAAACTTGTCCAGCGTTTCGGCCATCCGTTCGGTTGTCGGCCGATCAACCACGTAGTCGCCTGGATAGCTGAAGGATTGGACCACCAGAAACAAGTCCTCCATGTCCAACTGAAGCTTCTCTCGCTGATCATCGTCAAGATCGTCGTCCGATAACTTCTCCATGATCGTTTTGCGTGCCGCCTTCACTCGCTCGGGGACACTCTTGCTGCCATTGTCGAGTTCTTGTCGTGACTCGACCTCTCCCAGAATGTGTTCGCGTAGAGCCGCTATCCGTTCCGGAAGCCGACCATGCTTCGTTTCGCGAAAGTACTCCAGCTCTTTGACCGCGAGCAGGACCTCTGCGAACGCGTAGATGCGTTCCTCGAGTGGTCGGTCCGCCTGTCGCCGCCAGAAAATCGCTTCTTCCAATTCACCCATGGTCTCCAGCAACGCGTCGGTCGGATCATCGACGTAGCGATAGGTCATGGCACACGGGATGCAGGTGATGGGGCGTTTGCTTTTCCGGGCTGCGGCGACCGCGATTGCCGCGGCACCGTCGCGAAATGGGGTCACGCGTTCATTGCAGTGATAGATTTCGCCTTCCGGGAAAATCACCAGTGGTTGTGGTTTCTCTTTCAGAATACTGGACGCCAATCGAAACGCGCCGATGTCGTTCGCTTCTCGGTCGACGCTGAAGCAACCATGTTTGGTAAGAAGCCAACGCGCGAGCCAAGGCTTGTCATGAAAGACGTGCCATGTCGCCATCACATAGAGTGACGTTCCCACCGTGTCGGCAGCCGAATAGATCACATACGGGTCTGCGTGGCTCGAATGGTTGGGCATGATCATCACACCTTGACCATCATCGAGTCGCTCTCGAACGATCTCCGCACCCTGAACGTCAACTTCCTGGATTCGGATCAGACGCGTCTGTTGGCGAACTCGCAACGGTCGTAACCAGTTCACCAAGCTTGGGCTCAGTTTGGGTTTCCAAACCTGAGGCGCAAAGAGCATTCGGTATCGATTCATGTCTCACGTCGCTCCCAGTCCATCTCGTTCAGTTTGGCCAAGGCGATCAACAAGGCTTGTGTGCCATCGCGTTGATGACCCTGTGCGGCGACGGCTTGGTAAAGCTGGTGTGCCAAAGCCAGGCCTGGCAGCGATAGATTCATCGCCGCTGCCTCTTCCAAGGCGATTCGCATGTCCTTGATGAAGTGCTCGACAAAGAACCCGGGATCAAAGTCGCCATCGATCATGCGGGGCGCCAGATTCGTCAATGACCAACTGCCGGCCGCTCCGGAGGAAACGCTTTGCAAGACGGTCGGTAGGTCCAGGCCAACCTTGGTCGCATACAGAAGCCCCTCGCAAACGGCGATCATGCCGGATGCGATGAGCGTTTGATTGACCATTTTGGTGTGCTGTCCACGTCCGGGACCACCCTGATGGACGACTGTCTTGCCCATCAGTTCAAACAAAGGGTTCACGCGTTCGACGGCATCTCGCTCGCCACCGATCATGATCGATAGGGCCGCATTCCGGGCGCCGAGGTCACCACCACTGACGGGCGCATCAATGCTCGAAACTTGCTTCGCGGCCGCTTCTGTCGCGATCCTTTCCGCCAAGGAAGGTTGGCTGGTCGTCATGTCGACGATCGTCGATCCCGGAGAGGCACCCGCCAAAACGCCTTCAGAGCCCAGGATGACCGACTCCACATCTTTCGGGAAACCAACGATCGTGAAGATCACATCGCTCTGCTGGGCAACTTGCTTCGGCGTTTCCACCAACGTCGCACCCTCTGAAACAAGCTCACTCGCCTTTTCGGGCGTGCGGTTGAAGATGGTTGCCTTGTAGCCCGCACGCATGAGGTGTCCGCACATGCTGCGGCCCATCACGCCCGTTCCGATCCACCCAATACGCGTTTCTTCGGGCGTGATCGATTTGCTTCTTTGTGTCACGTTGGCTTCTGCCTCCAGCATTCTAGTTGCGTTTGAGCGGAATGCGTGAAGCCAAGCGACATCCGCGGTGTCCTCAGCCCATTCGCAAAGACACCGCCAACACACGCAAGGAGATTCCAAGGCGTGAAAGAAATCGTCGGGTGACTGTCACGCAGTCAATTTAGATGACGATTGTAAAGCGACGAGCTCCCCTGGCGTAGCTCCCAGACGTATCGGAGTCGTCCAGCCGGGCAATTCGAGCCTGGCGTCTGCTAGGCCGATCACGAGATCGCGTTTCGATCCGCCGGGGCGACCGATCGCAGCTGTGATTTGCATGTACGCAGATTCAGCAGGGTCGGCAGATTGAGCGGATAATTGCCGATTGATTCGATTCACGCGACGCGAAGCCACGCGGTCCGCAAGGATCGTCATTGGTCCTGGCATGCCGCGGTACCAGTCCAGTCGGACTCGTCGGCTGCTTTGGCGTCCGACCGCAGTGACCAATTCGAGAAAGAAGTCGCCACGAAACGAAAGATACGCCGGTGTGACCAGGACCGGCGTTGAGGCACGCCGCTCGCTGAGTTGAAGAATCTCGGTGACAATGGAGTCTAGCGGCATGGATGCTCAAACCGGTTGGGCAGTTCACGGATGCGAATGACGTCAAGAAGACGACGGCGTTTACGATCCACTTCGCATTCGCGAAAGCATCTGCTGATAATCGATCGACAGCGCTGGTTGCGCTTCCGTCATACCGACCGGGCGATCAACACGACGCACTTCAATCTCTTCCTCGATCACCAAAATGTCGGTGTCGTCGGCGCCAGGCGTTGCCTGATCACAGTCCATCGTCTCCTCAGCGGCGATCCGAAGCAGCGAAGCTCGTTCTTCTTGTTGCTGCTCATCCGAGTTCGGGATTTCGTCCGCCGGCTCAGGACTCGAGTCGTGTCGCAGCGAAAGGACTTCGTTGATCTCATGCTCGTAGGCGGCAGATTCAGACGAACTGTCACCGGAATTGGCCGAAGTCGGCTGCGGCTCGAAGTCTTCTCCGTGCTCAGGAAATGGGTTGATTCCCACGATTTCCTGATGAAGAATCTCTTCCAGATTTGTCAGTGTCTCCAGCGCACTGGATGCGCCACGAAAGGCTTCTCCCACTGCGATCTCTTCTTCATCTTCGAACTCGCCAAACAGGGCGACGCGAGACTTCGTAGGCTCGGAAGGAATCTCGTCCTCGAAGGTATCTGCTTGTGGAGCCGTTTCGAACATCTCCATGTCGTGTGTTTCCACCCGATCAGTAGGGATCTCATCGCTCAACCAGGTTGCCGATGGCTGGTCGACGACGATGTCATCC
>JBPCVD010000042.1:0-11459 GCA_051010815.1 Rubripirellula sp. | reverse complement strand
CTCCGATCGTTCTGGAGACTGCTTGAACATACTTTGTCGCACGCTTCCGATAGATCCATCTTCCAGCCGGTCTTTCCTAACTGCGTCCGCAACCGCCAGCCAATATTGAAAGAAGGTCGTGTCCAGGACTCGCGATGCCCGCTTCTGTATCTGCTCTGCTTCCGTTGCTTGCCCCTCTCGGGCGAGTTGCGCCGCTTTGTGTTTCAGGTAGAAGCCCATCCATGCCCGCGTGTATTGGAGGCCGCCGACATCTTGCCTCGAAAGCGAGTCGAAGAGCTCGCCAGCTGAGTTCATGACCACACCGGCTTTCACACTCGCTTCCTCGGCTTCCTGCTCTCGCAGCGCTCGCTCATGGTGCACTGATAATTGCCGATAGATTTCGTGGGCATGGATCAAGACCAACAAGTGCGTGCCTTGAACCACGGGACCGATTACAACCTCTTCGCTACCAGTGCGTCTGGCTTCAAACAAGCGAGTGGCTGTCACCGTATCTTCAATCGCCCGGTCGATAAGATCCTCAACTTCTTGAGTCTTCTCCTCGTCCGCACGCAAGCAAGATGCCAGTAGGGCCAACGATCGGGCGCGATAAGTCAGACTCAGCGGCGATGACGTGAGCGCGACCGCCTCATCAAGGTAGTCGATGCTTTGCCTATAATCGGGCCAGAACATTGCCTTACCAACAAACAGATGTTCGTAGGAGGTTCTGGGAACAAGCTGGCCCTGAACGACAGGCAAGTAGTAGTAACCCCAGTAATCGCCCGCTTCAAAGTAGGCGTTGGCCAACATCGCGTGAACCATGACATCGTCATCAGCGGGATTGAGAGCTTCGAGTATCCGGACCGCAGCAGCTGGGTTGCCTTCCATACTCAGCCGTATTGCTTGAAGGATCTGGGCAAGCTCAGTCTTGTCTTCATCCCTAATGTCAGAATCCGCTATCTTCGTTTCAGCTTCCGACAATCGATTGCTGGCCGCCATCGCAAAAGAGAATTCAATCATCTGTTGACGTCGCAGATCGGAACTGTCTCGGAGTGCTTGATTCGCGATGTCCCGATCGACTTTCGCAATGACTGTCGCTTCACGAGCCGCAGTTGCGGCATTCTCTGCACGGACGTACATAGCCCAACTGACCAGAGTTGAAGCCAACAGCAAGGTGGCGATCGTGCCACCGGTTAGCAACAACGTTCGATTGCGGCGTGCGAATTTCTGAAAACGATAAGTCAAGGAGGGCGGGCATGCCGCAACGGTCTCGTCATTGAGAAAGCTCTCCACATCCCTCGCAAGCGCGCTGGCCGATTCGTAACGACGATTCCGGTCTTTTTCAAGCGTCTTCATGACGATCCAATCCAACTCCCCACGCAGCGCCAACCCTAGTCTTCGTGGATCCGTTTTCCGTTGGGCAGCGATCGTTGCAGACTGCTCCCCTTGAGTACTGCATCGTCGCGAGGGGTGCACCGGTTCGTCTTCACGAATCATACGCTGCAATTCTCGATATGCAGTCCCTCGGATTTTGCAGGGATCCAATGGAGTTAGTCCCGTCAGCAATTCGTACAACAGGATGCCCAACGAGTAGACGTCGCTTCGGGTATCGATATCCAGGCCACTCATTTCGGCTTGCTCTGGGCTCATGTACTGCGGCGTACCGATCATTTGTCCATGAGCCGTAAACAACGTCTTCTCTGTGAGTTGCTGAGAAATCGCTTTCGAGATACCGAAATCAATCACCTTCGCGACAGGCTTGCCATCGTGGAGTGTGACGAGAACGTTGGAAGGTTTGATGTCGCGGTGAATGACGCCCTTTTGATGCGCGTGTTGGATTGCGCGACAAACGTCGGTGAACAGATTGAGTCGTTCGCGAATGGTGAACTTGTTCTCATCGCAAAACGTGCTGATGGGAAGGCCTTTGACCAACTCCATGACGAAGTAGGGCCGACCGCTTGCAGTCGCCCCACCGTCAAAAACCTTGGCGATATTCGCGTGGTCCATCAAAGCCAGTGCCTGTCGCTCGGCCTCAAATCGTGCCACGACAGCATGCGTATCCATACCGGGCTTGATGACTTTCAATGCAACCTTGCGTCGTACCGGTAAAGTTTGCTCGGCGAGGTACACCACGCCGAAGCCACCTTCTCCAATCTTCTGCAACAACTTGTAACGCCCAACTTTTTCGCCTACTGATTCAGTGACTGAGTCCGCAATCGTTGGATTGAGATCATCGCAGGATTGAAGCAACGACTGATCCTGTTCGTAGGCTCCCAACAGAGCTTCGACGCGCTCGCGAAGTGCCTGGTCACCAGTACAGATCTGAGCGAGATAGTCCTCGCGAAGTTCTTTGGCCTCAATTCCGCGAGCGACGTGAAAGATCTTTTCTTCATCGAGTTGTCGGTCAACCATCGCGCCTTGCTTGTCTTTGTTGGTACAGCCTTATTCCCGTCGCCGTTAACTATGCGAGATTCGGTATCGGGAACCCCAAAGAAATTTCCCAAAAAAAGAAACCTGCATCAGACGTCGCCCCGTCCCGACATTTCTACTCGCAGCCAGGATCGAGCGAATGCCCAGTCATTTTCAGCTGTCGTGACGGAAACGGCGAGCACCTCCGCTGCTTGGACCGTGGTCAGGCCCGCAAAGAATCGCAATTTCACCAACTCAGCCTTGCGAGGATGGTCCAGCTTGAGCTTCTCCAATGCCTCATCAAGTCCAATCACATCGTCGCAAATAAGCGGAGCCATTGCCAATTCGACCGCCTCGATCGCAATCTTCTCACGATCACCGCCCCGTTTGAGAGTGGCACGCTGCCGTGCCCGCTCTATCAAAATGCGTCGCATCGCTTCGGCGGCGGCCGAAAAGAAATGCCCAGAATTATCCCAACGCTGAGGCTCGTCCTGATCAACCAAACGGATGAAAGCGTCATGCACCAGTGCGGTGGCTTGAAGCGTTTGCCCCGGCTTTTCATTGGCTAACCTCGCGGCTGCGAGCTTGCGAAGTTCCTCGTAGACGAGTGGCAGCAGTTTTTCTGCGGCGATTGAATCGCCTTCGTCAATCTGCGACAGGATTCTTGTGACTTCGTTCATGCCCTCGACAAGATAGCATCGCCAACGGCAGCCATCCATGATCGGCGTGCCGGCCAGTGAAGCGAAACAACGCAAAAGACCGAGTGACGAGGCTCCTCGCGAGCGGGCATCCAGCGTCACGTAACGATTTCAGAAACGGCAACGACTTCAGGGATCGGCACGGTCGATTTGATCAGCGGATGTCAATCGAGGTAACTCATTTCCGGCAAGTCACGCGATACGCCGCCGGGGTTGTCCCGAGATGCTTGCGGAATTGCTTCGTGAAAGCACTTTGATCGCAAAATCCGAATTCATCACTGATATCCACAAGCGACCGGTCGGTTTCGCGAATGGCGACTGCCGCGGCCTGGACACGCGTGCGTATCAGGAACTGCTGAACGTCAATTCCCATCGTGCTTTGAAAGAGCCGGTTCAACTGCCGAGACGAAATGCCGACGTGGCTCGCCAGATCAGCCACCCGGTACTGGCCGGGGCTGTCTCGAATGCATTCGATTACCTTGCTGACAGCAGAATAGGATGCCGCAAGTTTACGTCCGCCAGCATGACTGCGAACGACGCCGATGACGCCGATCGTTTTTCCGCGACTATCTCGCAGAGGAAGCTTGGTGGTCAGGTACCAATCGAGCATGCCAGTTTCGTCAAACAGCACCTCCGCGTGATTGATCAACGGTTGCCCCGTCTCCATGACATGCCGGTCATCCGCGACCAGTTGTTCCGCGATCTGGGCCGGATAGCGGTCGTGATCGGTGGTCCCGATGAGGTCTTCCTCGTCGTCAAAGCCGAGACGATCCAACAAGGCTCGATTCGCTCGCAGAAACTGCCCCTCTCGATCTTTGATGAACAAAAAGACGTCCGGCATATGGTCAAATAGCTGAATCACATCGCTAGCTGATATCTGAGTGTCCATGTCCGATTTTTACCAAGAATTGTCCGGCATCGACAAGACTAGGCTTCGTGGCGGGCTTATCCTCTTGCTTCATCGTTTCCAGCGGCGGGCACCCCGCGTTCTCCCGTTAGGCAGACGTTCGCGTCTTGTGGGTGGCGCTCAAAGTCACTCTTTTGAACCCGGATGCTTTCACCAAAATGCCTTTGACTCGCGAATCAAGATCAGAATGAAACCAATCATCCAATTGCTGGCCACGGCAGCACTCTGCTTGCTAGGGACAGAATCGCTTCATGCCTCGCCCCATGGTTCCCGACCTAATATTGTCTTCGTCCTTTCCGATGACATGGGTTGGAACCAGCCGGGATTCAATAGCGACGTCGCTTCACTGACTCCCAATCTGGACCAGCTTTCCGCCGAAGGCATGCGGTTGAACGAGTTCTACACGCACAGCGTGTGCGCTCCGACTCGTGCCGCATTCCTCACGGGCCGATATGCTTTCCGAAGCTGGAGCGACTGGCGGTCTGAAGACTTTGGCAAGCCTAGCTACCTTGCCAAACTCGGATTGAAATTGGCCTACAACGAACGCAACGAGCCAACGCGTAGAATCCACGCGCTTGACACCAAAGAACGAACGATCGCAGAAGCCTTGCAGGAAACGGGCTACTTCACGGCCTTGCTCGGCAAATGGCATTTGGGCGAGTGGTTGCCCGAACACCTTCCGATGGGCCAGGGGTTCGAACACCAATACGGCCACTACGCCTGGGGCATCGACTATTTCACCAAAACGATCGTCCACAATGCCCCCGCCCGATTCGCTGTCTACGATTGGCACCGAAACCAGAAGCCAGTTCAAGAGGACGGCTACGCAACCGATCTCATTGCTGATGAAGCTGCACGCGTCATCGCGGCCCGCAAGGACGATGACCGTCCGTTCTTCATCTATGTCGCGTTCAATGCCGTCCACGGTCCACTCAATCCTCCTCCTGGTTTTGATGGCGACAAAGACGATCCGCTTGCGATTCGCAACGCGATGCTGAAAAGCCTCGATCAGGCCGTCGGTCGAATCAGCAAGGCCGTCGACGACAACGGCTTTCGCGACAACACGCTCTTTGTCTTCACGAACGACAACGGTCCCGTGCTGGAAGAGATGAGCAAACCCTTTCGCGGCACGAAGAACACAACCTTTGAAGGGGGCGTCCGCCAACCAGCCATCCTTCGCTGGCCAGGCCACACCCAACCCGGAACAACCAAAGACGGGCTCATGTTCGTGTCGGATTTTTACCCGACCTTTATCAACTTGGCCGGCGGTCGGCAGACTCAGGAACTTCCTGTTGACGGAATTGACATGACGTCCATGCTGTTTGAAGGCGCGGAGAGCACGCGAAGCGAAATCGTCTTTGATGTCTCCGGCAGCGTACGGCTTCCGACGATTCGTCGCGGCGATTTCAAACTGATGGGAGATGCTCTCTACAATATCAAGACAGATCCCTCGGAAAGCACGGACATTGCCGCGATGCATCCGGAACTGGTTGCTGAACTGCGAACCCGTGTCACAGCACTCGGACAAGAGCGTCCACCGCTTGGTGACAAGCCGTTGCTGATGGATCCCCCGCTTCCCTACGTTTACGGGCTGGAGGAACAAGAAGACGTACCATCATGGCTTGTGACGGCGGTCGATCAAATTCGAGAAACGCAACCCAAGACATGGGCGCCCGGTGAAACGCCTTGGCCCAAGGCTCCGAAGGGTGCGATCGCAAGCAAGATGGACGGGCTGAAAGACGAAGCCGCGAAGTAGGCATCCCTCAGATCACTCCACATGAAAATCATCAACACCATCGCTCTCGCGTGCGTTTGTTTGGCGAGCACTGCGTTTGCGGACGAGCCAGTATCGTTCAACCGTGACGTTCGACCGATTCTGTCGGACAAGTGCTTTCATTGTCATGGACCGGACGCCGATAACCAGGACTCGGGCTTTCGACTCGATACCGCCGAGCATGCGAAAGAGGATCTTGGTGGATACGCTGGAGTCGTTCCCCATCGACCGGACGAAAGCGAACTGGTTGTGCGGATCGAAAGTGACGATCCGGACACTGTGATGCCGCCGCCCGACGCGCCTCGCCATCTCTACGACAACGAAAAGCAGATTCTGCGACGATGGGTTTCTGATGGCGGCAAGTACGACCAACACTGGGCATTCAAACTGCCCGTTCGAATCTCTGTTCCATCCGGCGCGAACGCGATTGATCATTTTGTTCGCAAACGACTTTCCGGCACTGGGCTTTCTCCATCGCCCCAAGCTTCCAAGCGTCAACTCATTCGCCGGGTGTCGCTCGACCTGACCGGCTTGCCGCCCACGGCCGAAGCCGTCACAGCCTTTGTCAACGACGACAGCCCAAACGCCTACGAGAAGGTGGTCGATCGACTGCTCGCGTCGTCTGCTTATGGCGAACGGATGGCACAAGTGTGGTTGGATGCGAGTCGATACGCCGACTCGGCCGGATACCAAAACGATTTCAAACGAACGCAGTGGCCGTGGCGTGACTGGGTGATCGACGCCTACAACAAGAACATGCCTTTCGATCGCTTCAGCCTGGAGCAGTTAGCGGGAGACCTTCTTCCCGACGCAGATGACAGCACTCGTTTAGCCACCGCATTCAATCGCAATCACCGCATCAATAATGAAGGTGGCATCATCCCGGAAGAGTTTCTGGTGGAGTACGTCGCGGATCGCGTGGAAACGACATCAACGGTTTGGCTTGGGCTAACCACGGGATGCGCTCGGTGTCACGACCATAAATACGACCCAATCAAAATGAAGGACTTCTATCGTCTCTTCGCTTTCTTTCACAACTTGCCCGAAAAAGGCAAGGATGGGAGCACAGCCCCTGCGCCCAACATGGATGTCTACACGTCAGGATCCGTAGAACAGCATGAAGAACTGAAGGTCGCAGTGGAAAGTTTGAAAGAGCAAGAGTCGACCTATGCCAAGACGCACCAAGCCCCCTTTGAACAGTGGCTGTCGAAACAAGGCAAGGAAAAGCTCGCAACTTCTCTCAACGCGACGGAGCACTTCCCGTTCGACTTCCCCACAGGAAAAACCTTTCAAAATCTCTCCAGCCCCAAATCAGCCGCATCCATTCAAGGTCGCGAGAACTTTGTCTCCAGCACCGAGGGTGGAAAATTCGGGAAAGCCGTGACCTTCAAGAGTGCAGGACACATTCGTCTGGGTAAAGCAGGGCGTGCCCGAGGATTTGACTCCGCCGAAGCCGCCAGTTGGTCATTCTTCATCAAGCCACTCAAGGAGGCAGTCGGAACCATCCTTTCCTGTCAGACCGGAGGCGCGCAAAAGAATGGCTATGAGATTTCTATTGTTGATTCCGGTGACGGGGATCAGCTCTCGATCGCGTTTCGCCTAATCGCGAATGAGGTACAAGGGAAATTGGTGCATGTAGAAACCACGCCAGTGATGAAGCGTGCCGATCCGTCATTCACTCACGTCTCCGTCACGTACGACGGTTCCCAATTGGCGAGCGGCATCAAGGTGTATGTGAATGGGAGTCTCGCGAAGACAAATGCGTCCGAGGACAATTTTGGGAACGAGGCGTTCCAGCTCAAGCAACCCCATCTTCTTGGTTCCGGGCTCAGCTTTGCCATCGTCGACGAACTCTTCATGCACGCACACTGCCTTGCTCCCGAAGACGTTGCGATGCTTGCGAACCACAGTTCCGAGCAAATCCTTCTGCGACAACCGGAGCTCAGCGGCGCACAGCGAACTTATTTGGAACGCAAGTACTTCCACGAACACGACTCGGAATACCCAAAGGTCATCGCCAAGCTGAAGCGAGCGGAAAAACAACTTGCCACCTTTGAGAATCGCAACATCACAAAGGTCAGCATCATGAAGGAGATGGAGACTCCGCGTGAAACCTACCTGCTGGTTCGCGGTGACTACGCTCAGCCTGACACGAGCGAAACATTGTCGCCGCAGACGATCGCAAGCCTGCCGCCCATGACCGACGAAATGCCACAAAATCGCCTCGGTTTGGCAATGTGGTTGTTTCATGAGGGCAATCCTCTGACCGCGCGAGTTGCCGTGAACCGCTATTGGCAAATGCTGTTCGGCGCAGGCCTCGTTAAAACGCCTGAGGACTTCGGATCGCAGGGGTCGATGCCAACACATCCAGAATTACTCGATTGGCTTGCGGTTGAATTTCGCGAAAGCGACTGGGACGTGAAAGCGATTCTGAAGCGGATCGTGACATCGGAAACGTACAAGCAGGATTCTCGCACCAATCCTAAGATGACCGAACGAGATCCGACCAATGAACTGTTGGCGCGTGGAGCCCGCTTTCGCTTGTCGGCGTTTGCAATCCGCGACCAGGCGCTCGCCGCGTCAGGGCTTCTTTCGCAGGTTCAAGGGGGCCCCCCAGTCATGCCATATCAGCCGGCAGGCTTGTGGGACGAGGTCAGCGCGAAAGGATTCAAGTATGTCGTTGCCGATGACGACGGTCTGTATCGCCGCAGCCTGTACACGTTTTGGCGTCGCACTGTCCCGCCGCCAAGCATGATGAACTTTGACAGCGCAGGCCGAGAAGCTTGCATGGTGACTTCCACTCGAACGAATACGCCGCTGCAAGCAATCAATCTGATGAACGACCCACAATTTGTGGAAGCAGCGCGCGTACTAGGACAACGCATGATGCACGAAGCAATCGACGCATCCCCCGAGTCGAGGATCATCCGATGTAGTGAACTGGTTCTGGGACGCGAACCCTCGGAAGATGAATTGAGAGTCTTCCTAAGTGGCTATGACGACTATCTGTCTGCGTTCCGAGATCAACCTGACGATGCCAAGGCGTTCGTGTCGGTCGGCAAGTCTGATCCGGATCCGCAACTTGACATCGTCGAGCTTGCGACCTGTGCCGCGGTGGCGAGCGTTTTTTTGAATATCGATGAAGCAGTGACGAAAGAGTAACCACCGATGCCGGATCCCATCACAGACTCGCGACTCTTGCAGAACCGTCGACATTTCTTCAGCCGGACCTCGGCGGGACTCGGTTCCATCGCACTCGGATCGCTGCTTTCACGCGATCTCATCGCGGGCAACGCCATCGAAGCCGCGAAGGCGTTCGCTCCTAAAGCCAAACGCGTGATCTATTTGTTTCAGTCAGGTGCGCCTTCGCAGATGGACCTGTTCGACTACAAACCAGATCTGGTAGACCAATTCGATCAGGACTTACCCGATGAAATTCGCCAGGGACAGCGTTTGACGGGCATGACTTCGGGGCAAGCGCGGTTTCCGGTGGCGCCCTCGACGTTCAAGTTCCAGCAACATGGTCAAAGCAGAGCGTGGGTTAGCGAGTTGATGCCTCATGTATCCGGGGTCGTCGATAAGCTTTGTTTCGTCAAATCGATGTACACCGAAGCGATCAATCACGATCCAGCGATCACCTTTTTTCAAACCGGTTCGCAGATCGCCGGTCGTCCAAGCATGGGCGCATGGTTGTCTTACGGCCTCGGCAAAGAAAACGAAAACCTACCTGCCTTCGTAGCGATGACATCGACCGGAACAGGCCGTCCGGGCGGGCAACCACTATACGATCGCTTGTGGGGAAGCGGTTTTTTGCCAACGACCCACCAGGGCGTCAAACTTCGTGGCGTCGGCGACCCCGTGCTGTACTTGAAGGATCCAGCCGGCATCAGCCGGAAGTTTCGCCGCAGAATGCTGGACGACATCGCTGCGATCAATGAACAAAAGCTCGAGGATTTTGGTGATCCGGAAATCGCCACTCGAATCGCACAATATGAGCTTGCTTATCGAATGCAGATGTCCGTCCCAGAACTGACCGATCTGTCGACCGAACCAAAGTCGACTTTCGAATCCTATGGCCCCGAGTCACAGAAACGCGGCACCTACGCCAACAACTGCATTCTGGCACGGCGGCTTGCCGAAAGCGGTGTGCGATTTGTGCAACTGTTCCACATGGGTTGGGATCAGCACAAGACATTGCCCAAACAAATCAAAGGCCAGTGCTATGACACGGACCAGGCAACCGCGGCCCTCATCAAGGACCTGGAACAGCGAGACATGCTGAAGGATACGCTCGTGATATGGGGCGGAGAATTCGGCAGAACGGTTTACAGCCAGGGAACGCTCACAAAGTCAAACTACGGTCGCGATCATCACCCAAGGTGCTTCACCATCTTCATGGCCGGCGCTGGCATCAAGCCCGGCATGACTTACGGAGCGACTGACGAGTTCAGCTACAATATCGTCGAAAATCCCATTCATGTTCACGACCTTCACGCCACGATGCTGCACCAACTTGGAATCGATCACGAGAAACTGACGTATCGTTTTCAGGGACGCTATTTCCGGCTCACCGACGTCCATGGACACGTCGTGAAGGACATCCTTGCTTGATCCGCGACTTGGTCATCGAACCGTTGCCTTCGCAACTTATCGCCTTCGCGAATCATTCGCTCCGCGATTAAGTCCTCATGACTTTTTCCTTCGCTTCGGTTTCGCTTGGCCTGGCCGGTCCGAACTCACAGCATCTGCTGGTCGCTTCAACTCGGCGGTTGGTCGTTGATTGGCTTTGATTTCTGCGACGTGACGATCGTAAGCAGCTTGCAATCGTTCGACGACATCAGGATGCATCTCGGCAACATTTTGCTTCTCGCCAATATCGGCGACGGTGTCATAAAGTTGCACGGGGAATTTGGAGAGACTTGCCGAAGCGTTCGAGTTTCTCTTTTGACTGCCTTCTTGCCACGGATAGAACTTCCACTTACCGCTTCGCACTGTTCCGGGACCATGCATGAGCACATACGCTTCGTGAGGACTCACGGCATCAGCCTGTCCACTCATCAGAGCCCAAATGTTCTTGCCATCGATTTTTTGCGGCGGCAGTTCCCCTCCGCAAAGATCAACAAGCGTCGGCATCAAGTCGATTGATGCGGCAACCTCGCGGCACACCGAACCGGCAGGGATCTTGGACGGCCACCACATCACGGTGGGTTCACGAATTCCTCCATCGTAAACACTTCCCTTCTTCGCACGCAGCGGAAGTGAGGAACCGACGGCGGCACCATTGTCGCTTGTGAAGACAACCAACGTTTTTTCGTCGAGACCGGTTTCCTTCAACGTCTTGACGATTTCCCCCACCGACCAATCGACTTCCTCGATCGCGTTGGTGATGAGTTCATTCTCAGGATTGTCGAACGCATCGGAAACAGCCAGCGGACGGTGAACCATCGTGTGCGGAAGATAAAGAAAAAAGGGCCGCTCGCGGTTTTCTTTGATGAAGCGAATCGATTCCTCTGTGTAGCGTTTCGTGATCGTGGACTGATCGGCGGGGTACTCCACCACTTCTTCGTTTCGCAAAATCGGAACTTGGTTCCGCACCTTGTGTCCAGCTTTGACCTCTGCCAGCGTCAGCCCTTCGCGAAGGAGCAGGTCATCCGCCAGCTCGTTCGCTGGGTCAATCCACATGTCATTGCTGTAC
>JBPCVD010000041.1:0-3950 GCA_051010815.1 Rubripirellula sp. | reverse complement strand
GGCTCCCAGTCAATCCGCTGATAACGGACGGTGATGATCAACTGGCGACGGCCGCGATCGATTCTCCACTGTGACCGACTGCGGTAGTTGTACTCAATGTTGTAGCGAGTCGCGCCAGTGATCTTGGGGTTTCCCTGTACGCGGCTCGGGGCATTTCTTCCGGCCTCCAGCTTTACGGAACCGGCGTCGATCAAGACCTGCAACTCCGGCGGCGGCACGGGCAATTGCGAAAGCGGAACAGCGAACGGATTTTCCACCGGTGGCCGTTGAGCGACCACCGGAGAAGGCTCCACAAGCCCACCGCTGCTTAACAAAACCACGACGCTCAACCACTTTGTGAAAGATAGGATTCGTAAAAATCGATCTTTACGTAGCGCTGGTGGACTTGATACCGGTGATCTGCTTGATTCACTGCGCCAGGACGCGCGGTGCAGCATTGGATGCTGAAGGACACACGTTTGGAGGAACCAAATCATGTTGTCTTGCTTTACGATCGCGTCTCTGATTTTGATGGGCGTGGCTCCGGGCTCAAGATCTGACTCTGGTGTTGTACGCCAGCGTGTCGATCTGATTGAGTTGAATCACTTCGTCGACGAGGAAGGCCGAGAGGTTTTTCGACAAGTCATCTTTTATGACTGGTCAAAAACGCACGGACGCTTTCACGTGCGGGCTTGGCGGTTGGTAAAACAGGAAAGTCAGATACCACAACGCCTTTGGAATCCCAACCGTTATCAGTGTACGTGGCACGACGACGGCCTGCTACGGCAAGTCTGGGCTCCCAAACTCAGGGAAACCTGGTCGCAAAAAGATCCGGAACGAGTGAACCGATCCCTGCTGCCGGAGGATCGACGAATCCCGCTGTTTGTTCCCCAAGTGGCGCAGCAGTCGGAGCAAGAAACCCAAACTCGTTGACCCCGCGCGACGTTGCCAGCGAAGTCTGACGCTAGCGAAGTCTGACGCTAGGAAACGTCCGGGTCACAAAAGGCGCTGCCTGATATTGCACGTGGCTATTGCTGCTCTACCGGTCCCAGCGTGCGATCAATGAAGTCTCGAGTGTGATCGAGCACGTGATCATACGACAAGGTCTCGACATCCTCGCCAATGAGCTCGACCTCGAATGGCCCGCGGTATTGATGGTCTCGAAGTGTGCCCAGAATCGTGTGCAACGGGACTGAACCCTCGCCAAGCAAACAACGATTCATCTCACCCAGCGGCGAATGACGTGCATCCCCCAACTGCACCAAGTGCAAGTGTGGAATCACATCGGGCAGCCAGCGAACCACCTCTTCATCCATGCCCACGTGATAGGTATCGAGCACGAGTCCAAGCTGTGGGCTGTCGACCGTCTCAATGATGTCGAGGGTCGATTGCAGATCGTTCACGAACGACCACTCATCGCCACAACCGGGGTGGATTGGTTCGAGCGAAAGTCGAACGCCAAAGTCCTCGGCGACAGCGGCAATTTCCTTCAGCGCATCGCACAACGTGCGACGCGCGTGATTGCGGATGTGATTGTTGCGACCACCAGCCAACACGATCAGCGTTTCGGCACGCAAGTTTGCGGCATCGTTGACGGCCGTCACGGCATCGAGCACAGCGTCTTCAAACGCGCGGCCATCGCTTCCTGTGAAACCTCCGACCCATGACAGTGACGTGACCGCCAAGGAAGTCTCCGCCAATAGCTCGATCGCTCGGTCAAGCCCAAAGTCTTCTAACTTGGGGCGGTAGATTCCGATGCCCCTGAATCCGCGAGACGAGTAGGCCTGGGCGTCTTCCTCGAAACTCCAACGAAGCGTTGAGAGTTGGCTGATTGCAAGCGTGTTCATCCGTGCGTGTTGGCTTGTCAGTGTAGGAGGGATGGATTGGAGACGCGGCAGTATGTTTTGGCACGCCGTGGTTGTAAAGATTCGGTGACAAAATACCGAGCCGGTGTCGGCGATCAAAGATCACTTCATGTGCGGAAGCCGACGGCCCTGACTGCGTGCTTTGTCTAGTTGGTCGCTCAATTCGTCCACAGATAACGGCACAATTGCGATTGTCATCAAAGATTGCGGGTCGATCTCACTGCTCGCTCGTCGCTTTGCTAGCTGTTCGACTTCTTCCTCCAACGCGTCTAGCCACGCCGGGACGTCAAGCCCGACGCCAGTAGGGTGCCTTGTTAGCAATTCAGCTTCTTGTTCCAACAGATCAAACGACCGGCTTTCGCGATTCGCTTCGGCATCCCGCATCGCCGGTCCCACCAATGCCCGCATGCGGTCAATGGTCATCGGTTGAACAAATCGCTCCAGAATGCGGTCCGCTACCGTTGGCATTCGCATTGCGTATTCACTTTGCAACTGCCTTAGCTTGTCCACATAAATGTCAGCTTCGGTCCCAATTCGTTCACTCAAGCTGCGCCGCCACATCATGGCAGCTTTCTCGAGCCCACTTCGGACGAGGACTTCGTGCGCCCACATGACCGGCTTCAGATTCCAAGCGATGCGTTCGTACTTCACTCGCAACCGCAGGAAATCGAGGAACATGTAGACGAGATCGCCACGGTCGCTTTGCGTCGTTGTGCTGTTGTAATCCAGATATTCGGTGTGGTGATCGATCAACGATTCGTAGACCAGCGTCATCCAGCGATCGGCTTCGCGAACGGGCAGCACGCCTGATTCCAAGTCCTCGAAAAGCCGTGTGTCGCAGAGATGATCCTCTCCTTCTTCCATTGCCCGCTTCAACCACTCAGCGACACCTTGATGCAGGATTGCTCGCACATTGCCCAGCTGCAGGAACAGTTGCGTGAAAACAGGATCTCCGTAGTCCTTCACGAACGTGACTAACTGCTTCCACTTTCGAGGGTCGGTCACGATCTCGAGCGGGGACAACCGAAGCGTCTGGCTATGCGCAAGCCAACTTCCAAGCATTGTCTCTGTTAAACGCTCCAGCAATGGAATGAGGGTCTCGGCGACCACCTTTTCGTCGACCTCCGCACCCTGTGTGGACAACGATTGCTTGGTTGACTCCACAAGCGATGCCACCAACGATCGAAACCCTGCACGGAACAAACCGTCAAATTCAGTGACGGCTCCGGCGCCGATCGTATTGTTGGTTTCCATTTGCCGCGCCGTCTCAATCAGACGACAGGTCTCAACCATCAGGCCACGTCGAGGCAGCCAGTGCATCAGATGACGCAACACTCGCTGTCTCAATCGAGCCACATAAATCTTGACAGGATCACCGCCACGCGACAGCGGAATGTACAACAGATTCTTGTCGCTGAGCGCTTCCAAGAACGGTGGGAACAGTTCTCGTAACTTTTCGTGGTCACTGGCGATCAATGCTCCAAACATTTTCACTGCCTGCGCATCGTCCTCCGCCATCTCCTCATCTGCAAGCGGATCCGACTTGCCATCGGACAACGCCAAGAGAGCACCGCTGACCAAGCGACGGGAATCTGACATTTCGACTGCCGTCCCGATGATTCGCTCCATCAACGAGTCACGCAATACGCGTCGCTTGTCGTAGCTCCGCATCGAATCTTTGTCGCTTCCAGCCGGAGCGATCGGAAACTCTCGCACGGAGTCCAGCAATTCGAGCAGGCCGATGCGATTCTCTCGCGCACGCCGCGCCCACGCTTGTAACGACTGTCGGCGATCCTCCAAATCATCGCGATCGTGATCGGTCACCGCGATATCGGCAGCAACGGCCCACATGCGTGCCAAAGACTGCATGAAGTTCAGATGTTCGATCAGACGCTTCGATTCCGCCTCCAAAGCGTCATGACTGCCTTCATCCCCGAACTCGAAGATCGCTCCTTCGTTGCCGTCGTCAGTCGTGTCCTGGTACGTGACACCTTCATAGGCCGCGTCGTACAGGCCATCGTCGGAGTCAGCCGCGGTCAACTCGCGGTCCCAGTCACGCGGCGTGTCTTTGTTCCTGCCCAAAACGAAATTGGGTGCCGACCAAAA
>JBPCVD010000040.1:0-4253 GCA_051010815.1 Rubripirellula sp. | reverse complement strand
CTCGAGTGCGGTTTTGTGTCTGGTCTCCGACGTCAACCAACGTCAACGTCTGTTTGGAAGATGATGGACGGCGTGTGACGATGAAGCAACAGCAGGGCGGGTATCACGTTGCTGAAATCAATGGCGTTAAGCCAGGTGATCGATATCTTTATCAATTCGATGAGGGCACACCGCGGCCCGATCCGGCATCCCGATACCAGCCTGACGGCGTTCACGGACCGAGTGTAGTTGTTAGTCGAGAATTCGATTGGACCGATAATCAATGGCGGGGGTCGTCGCGAGAAACTCTCGTGATCTACGAGTTGCACATTGGCGCATTCACACAGAAGGGAACCTTTGCCTCGGCCATCGATCGTCTTGATGAACTGGTTGAGTTGGGGATCACCGCGATCGAATTGATGCCAGTAGCGGATACCGCCGGGCGGTGGAATTGGGGATACGATGGAGTCTGCCTGTTCGCTCCCAATCGAAACTACGGGACGCCAGACGATTTTCGGCGACTGGTCGATGCGGCTCATGGCAAGGGATTGGCGGTGGTTTTGGATGTTGTCTACAACCACCTAGGTCCGGAGGGGAACTACTTGGGTGAATCGGGGCCCTATCTGTCCGAGCGTCATTCCACCGTCTGGGGATCAGCGCCGAATTTTGACGATGAAATTCATGGCCGCGAACTTCGACGATTCTTCATCGCGAACGCGATTCATTGGTTTGAGGAATATCACCTGGATGGCCTTCGCGTGGATGCGATCCATTGCATGAAGGACGACAGCGATCGGCACGTCGTTGCAGAAATGAGCGAGGCGTGCAGTGATTGGGCTGCAGAGTCGCAACGGAAGCCACTCTTGATCGCCGAATCCAACGTGTATGACCCGCAAATGCTGATGTCATTGGAGAAAGGCGGAATTGGGTTCGACGCAGAGTGGTGTGACGATTTTTTGCATAGCGTGTTCGCGATCGTCCGTCCCGGCGAAAATCTTTGTCATCGACAATATTCGCCCGGCACAGATTTGGATCAAACGCTTCGCAAGGGCTACGTGTATGAGGGTACGCTGCGAGAGGAAAGAGGAAGACGGCAGCCCGAGGAACGTGTCGATACGAGCGGTTTGGTTTACTCCATTCAGCATCACGACTTTATTGGCAATCATCCGTTAGGTAGACGCCTCCATCAATTGACGTCGCCGGAAACGCAACGCGCGGCTTCTGCCCTGCTGATGCTGAGTCCCGCGATTCCCATGCTGTTCATGGGTGAAGAGTTTGCCTGTGAGCGGCCGTTTCAATTCTTCGTCGATTTTTCAGATCCGCACCTACGCGACGCTGTCGTCGAGGGGAGACGGCGGGAGTATCCGCAACATGACTGGTCCGATGGCGTCCTTCCAACTGACTCGCAGGCGTTCTTGAGTTCCAAGATCGGGTGTCGTTCTGACGGTGACATTTCCATGTGGGAGTGGTACAAGTCGTTGATTGAAGTACGCCATCAGTGGTTCGCTGAAGGTCTGTTGGGTGATCAGCAATTTTCCACGTTCAGCTCCTTGGATCACGGCCTCTTTGTCGTCCAATACCGCCATGAGGGAAGACTGGCGATGGTCGCCACGCGGCTTGCGAAGTTGCCTTGCGATTCGGCGACGATTGATCTGGCGAACATCGAACTGGGCTGGGCGGACGGATTCCCTAAACCAATGCTCGATTCGCGTCCTGGGGACGCGGCCGGATCCCTCTTGCTGCCCAACCATGCCAAGGTCTTTGTCGATTTCTAGGATTTATTTACGGGACTGAAATCTGCATTGCTTTTGTCTCGTCCTTCTTAAGGACAAGAGAGACTTTTGCACGAGGATTTTGCTGTGCGGACAAATCGATGGAAGAAACGGGCTCTGGTTGGTGGCGTGATCTGTTCAATGACCATGGGCTGTGGCGGTGACTATGTAGCGGCTCCCGAGAGCGAGATCATGACCAGTTCATTCTCTGAGTTCGGGGAAGTGGAGGCGGTTTCGACGGTCGCAGCGCAAGGAGGCGAACGTGCAGCAGAGGCCGAGGAGGTGACCACGCAAACGAACTCGGCCACAGTGAACCGACGCATTATCTACAACACGCAGGTCGGCCTGGTCGTTGAGGATTACCGTCAATTCGAGTCGCAGTTGCCGGCGCTGGTGCAAAAACTCGGTGGATTCGTCGCCAGTTCGGACACGGATCGTCGTTACAACGATCGGCAATCGGGCTCTTGGGTCGTGAGAATACCGGTGCCAGTCTATGCCGAGTTTCTCAGCGGAGTGGACGCACTTGGTTTCGCCGAGTCTCGGAGCGAAAATGCACAGGATGTTACCGAGGAGTACATCGATATTGAGGCACGGATCACCAATAAACGAAAACTTGAATCTCGCATTGTGACCATGTTGGAGGAAAGGACTGGAAAGCTGTCGGACGTGCTCGATATCGAACGCGAGCTCGCGCGTGTCCGTGAAGAGATTGAACGCATGGAGGGGAGGCTAAGGTTCTTGCAGGATCGAACCCATTTGGCCACCATCACCATTCAATGTCGAGAGCAGAAGGAATATGTTCCGGCCAAGGCACCAACGTTCGCATCACGCGTGGGAGCGTCGTGGTCAGGATCGATACGGTCACTTCAAATGACGGGCCAGAACATTGCCCTCGCGTTGACAGCCGCCATCCCATGGATTGTGATTGTGGGACTGCCGATCTGGAGCATGTGGAAATTGACGAAGCGCCGTTGGCGCCAGCGCCACGTGAGTTCGCAATCCGCCTGAGTCGCGACGCCATCATTCGTCGTTTGAGGGAGTTCGAGACGAATGCAAGTTGTGGTCATTGGAGCGGGGGCCGCTGGGCTGATGGCGGCTGCGGAAGCTTCCCAGCGATCGGCAAACGTTCTGTTGCTTGAGAAGAACAACAAGACGGGCGTCAAAATCTTGATGTCTGGCGGGACTCGCTGCAATCTCACCCACGACACCGATGCACAGGGCATCGCTCGAGCATTTGGGCATGCACACCGTTTTCTGCAACCCAGTCTGGGTGCCTTTCCACCATCAGCGGTCGTACGGCTATTTAACGACTTCGGTGTTGAAACGAAAGTCGAGTCGACGGGGAAGGTGTTTCCCGTGAGCAATCGAGCAGTGCAGGTTCGCGACGCGCTGCACCGTCATGCGATTGAGTCGGGCGTCGAAATAAGGACGGGTGTGGGAGCTCGCGAACTTCGCAAGACCGATGATCGCTGGTCCGTCGTCACCGAGCAGGGAGCCATACCGGCGGACCGTGTGATCGTGACGGTCGGAGGACGCAGTTGGCCCGGTTGTGGAACCACGGGAGACGCCTACCAATGGATGAAGGAGCTCGGGCATACGATCATCAATCCGCGCCCCGCACTCGTGCCATTGGTTGGAGGAAAAGATTGGATGCACCAACTATCGGGGCTGGCGATGGAGGACGCGATCGCGAGTGTACTTCCGGCTTCTGGTAAGCAGAAGCCTTTAGTGACACGCAGAGGGGCGTTGCTATTCACACACTTTGGATTTTCGGGCCCTGCGGCGATGGATGTGAGCGGCATCATGACTGCAGCTCCATCGTTCGATCAGGTCAAATTGGTCGTCGATCTGTTGCCATCACGAGCGGAAGAGGAGATTCGTAGTTCGTTGAGCGATCGCCAAACCGACGGTGGGAAACTCAGGATCTCCACATTGCTGTCGCGGTGGCTACCGAATCGACTCGCAGCAGCCATCGCAGGTGAGCTTGGGACCGATCACGCGATCGCAGAGTTGCCCAAACAGTTGAGGGTCAAGCTGATCCAAAACTTGAAACAGCTGCCGTTGCCCGTCCACGGAACACGCGGTTTCGAGAAAGCTGAGGTCACCGCAGGTGGTGTCCAGTTGAAGGAGGTTGATCCTCGGACCATGCAGAGCCGTTTGCATCCCGGTCTTTTTATTGCGGGCGAACTGCTGGACGTCGACGGACCGATTGGCGGGTACAACTTTCAAGCGGCTTTCAGCACAGGCCGGGCAGCCGGTATCGCAGTCGCGGAATTGGAGAGTGTTCCGTAGCGGGCGACATCTAGCCGCTCGCCGAGCCGAACCCTTAGATTGGGAGGTTCATTCGATTGCTCTCTACGAAGAAGTCCAATAGATATGCCTGACTTGATCGCCCAGGGCCCGTCGAGCGAACACCGATGGCGTCGCGAGCTGCCAGATCCGACGACGAGTGCGGAGATCGTCATCGGCCGTGCCGGAGCGGATTGGAACGTGCCTTGGGAT
>JBPCVD010000039.1:0-7406 GCA_051010815.1 Rubripirellula sp. | reverse complement strand
ACCGCGTTGTCGACCAATCGCATGCCACTTCCTGTCGCGCGCAACGCCGTTCCCGTATTCATCCTTGCGGGACAAACGAACATGCGAGGCCCGGCGTCGGTCAAGCAATTAAAGTCGCTGCTCGAGGACCCAGCATCGCGTCCAAAGTACGCTCATCTCCTGAATGAGGACGGGAAATTTCGTGTCCGCCAAGATGTTTGGCTCGTCACGCCCGAAGGCGCCAATGAGTTAACCGTTGGACTTGGCAACACAATTCAGAGCTTCGGTCCGGAGCTGATGATTGGAAACCGTTTGGGCGACCGCTACGCAAAACCGGTCGTGCTTGTACGGTTCACCTATGGCCCCTGGTCGCTGGGAAAGGAGGGCCGTCCACCCAGTTCTGGTCCTCCAATTGGGCCGACGTACCAAGACTTGACTTCCTTTGTGAGCGAGGTGCGTGCGGACCTTGGAAAATTCTGCCCAGCCTGCAAAGGCATGAAGGCCGACGTGAAGGGCTTCTTCTGGCTTCAAGGCTGGAACGACCTGGTGAACCCGACGTTTGCAGCGGAATACGAAACCAATCTCCCTAACTTCTTCCGCGACCTCCGAAGTGACTTGCAGCTTCCGTCGCTTCCGATCGTCATGGGAGAACTGGGCCAGGCGGGTGAGAACCCCGCCGATCATGAGTCGAAAACAAAAATGATCCGCGACGCTCAGCGAGCGGCGGCCAAATCACTCGCAAACACGCAACTGATCAATACGGCGACCATGATTCATCCGGACGATGCTCCCGGACCACCCTTCCTTTACGGTGGGGATGCGCGGACTTTCTATGAGATGGGAAATGCGTTTGGCAACTCGATGATTTATCTCTTGGAACGGTGATCCAACGCCGCGAACATTCGTAATCCAAGGTCGCCTCGCTGATGAACGACACCGTCTACTCGTTTCAGGGTGAGCTCGCCCAGCGGACGGTGGGAAATTCTCACTACCGCGTGGTTTGGCTGCCGTCGGAAATTCAACGTCAGCTTCCGCTAGATCAACATCCCCGACTACGCATCCGCGCGGAAGTCAATGACGTGCGGATTGACGCCGCGTGGCAACCGTGCAAAGGCCGCTGGTATCTGATGCTGTCGCGGCCTCTGTGTCAGTTATGTGGTGTTGAACTGGGAGACCCTGTGTTGATTGACTTTTGGATCGCCGACCAAGATGCGGTGGAAGTCCCCGATGAACTCCGACACGCAATGACCGCGAATGATCACGCCGCGCGGCTTTGGGACGGGATCACGGTGGGTAAACGTCGAAGCCTGTGCCATTACGTGGCTTCCGCCAAACGAACGGAAACGCGCGAACGTCGGGTCGAGGAAGTCCTGGAGATCCTCGATGAACTCAGCGGTGACTAGTCGCAATCAAGAGCGACGTCGCCGTGCACGTAGCGGAACTTGCGAACCAGTCGAGCGAGTTGCCGATGAACCGAGTGGGGGAAAAAGTCTTTATCGATGTCCGGAATCCGCACGCCGCGAAGCGACGCGTGAGGCGACTTCCTCGTCCGACAGGATCATGAATCCGTCACGGACATCGTGTTCATTCACCAACGCCAAATTGGGACGAAATTCGGGCGTATTAGGCAGCGGAGCATCCCACGAGCCGTCTTTGCCAACGTGTACCGGCAAACCCGACTTGGTACTCATCACAAAAACTTCCCCTTCGGGCATTGGAGCCAACACCGAGTTCCCGAATGGACTCTGCACGTACCGCGATGCTTTGACAATGCCGATTGCAAACAGGCCAATGCCCAACGCAACCATCAGCTGCGAGTTACGTTTGAACAGCAGACTCGTGCGATCCAATTGGGAAAGCGAACCAACCATCAGCCCCACCGCCAACACCCAAATGGAAGCGCCCGCGAAACGAGGGCAAGGAGCGGTGAAGACCATGAACAACACAGCACAGGTAGCCGGGACAAGAAAAACGACGAGCGTAAGGTTACTGAGGCCGCTACCCGACTTAGGACGTTTGACGAACGCGAGGCCGACCAGCGTCGAGAGCACGCAAATCAGCGGAATGGTCACGCTAAGCGGATGCCCCAATTCGCGTAGGATCACCGGCCCCACCCAGTCAAAATTGTCGAGCGTCTCCATGAAGCCTTCGCCATGATGGCGCGCGTAGCCGACAATCGAATCGCCAGCCAATTGGGCATCGGCCAGGGGAACACGCCAAGGGACGTCTACAAAAACGCGATGGCTCGGGTACAACGCGTACCCACTCAGAATCAAATGACGCCCGACCCACGGCACGATGGAGATCACGGCAGCAACGCTGCAGATCGCGACCAATCCGGCGTACGAACGACGGGGTTCGCGACTGGCCCGCCACAAAATCACCAACGCAGTGCACGAGGACAAAAACCCGAAGACCAGAAAGCTCAGCTTCACCGTCAATGCAGCGGACGAAAGGAAACAGACCGCAAAGACACGCAAACGGATTTGCTCCATTGAAAGTTGCTTGTCCAACAGCAATTCAAACAACAACGAGGCAACGACCAAGCCCAACATGAAGGTGATCAAGTCAGGCTGGAAGCTAGTCGTTCCCTTGTAGCTGAACAGAATCGCGATCGGAAAGAACAGTGCCTGCATCAAGTACAGCGGATAGTTCGCGGCACTCTTATCCGCTAGTCGCGGAATGCGAGACATGAAGTACAGCACGGTTACCACCGCCAGGAGTCCGTGCGCCAAGTGATGCGACCGGTGAGTCCAGGGGCCAGCGTCCAACATTGCAGCGTACAAGAAGGACGAATTGTTAAATGCCAGACGGTGATGCAGGTTCCCAAGCCCAGGAATGATTGGATACTGCGAAGCCCAACGCACACCGGCCAGGTGATAGTTGGCCGTATCGGGTCGATAGGGAGGGCCGATGGCCAATGCCGCCCAAAACACCAAGACGACGGAACCGGCAATCGTGGTGACCCAAAGCGACTTGCGCGACGTCCCGGCCCACCATGTTTTCAGTTCGGCCGCCAGAGTCTTTCGCTCGAGCGTCAATCCAATCACGCCCCACAGCGTCACCGCCAACAAGATCCAATCGTTGACCGGATATCGAAGGTGCCACAACTGCAACAAGACGATGCAACCGGCCCAGCCAATCCAAAAACTGAGAAAGGGTTGAGATTCGTTTTTCGGTCGGAGACCCAAACTCCGCAGGATCGTCAGTCCACACCCAAGGAAAACTGCAGCAAGAAAGCACCAAGTGCACAGTACGCCAATGATTCCAACAAGCGGCAACATCTACGGTCTCCCTGGCATGATCGCAAACTGGGGATCATGCGTCAAAACGCAATTCAAGCAAGAAACTTGGACTAGGCTGCACGGCGCTGAGGTGAAGCCGCACGGCCTGCATTGATTCGACCGGCGACACGCGTCGTTTCGGCGTAGCACCTTCGGTCCCAAAATCGGCAGCGGAGCATCTGTCCAATCGCTTTGATGCCGTCGCTCACCCCGATCTTCTTTCCCTCGGAATAATTGCGGCCCTCGTAACTAACCGGCACCTCATAAATTCGGGCGCCAGCTTGCGCGAGTCGCGCCGTCAATTCTGGTTCAAGCGTGAACGTGTTACTCGTCAGATGGAGACGCTGCAGAAGATCGGAACGAACCATCTTGTAGCATGTTTCCATATCCGTCAGCGTAAGGTTGTTCAACATGTTGCTGAATAACGTCAATGTGTAGTTGACCATGCTGTGCCAGAACGGCAGAACCTTGCGTGACTCGCCGCAGTAGCGTGAGCCGAACGTAGCGTCGGCGTTTTGATGCAAAATCGGACTGAGCAGTTTGCCGTAATCTTCCGGACTGTATTCCAAGTCGGCATCCTGAATCACCGCGATCTCACCGGTCACGTGTTCGATGGCCGTACGAATGGCAGCACCCTTGCCGCGATTCTCGGAGTGTTGAATGGCAACCAGCGCGGGGTGCCGATTCGCCAGCGTTTGCAGCAACTCCCACGAACCGTCACTTGATCCGTCATCGACGGCGACGATCTCCAGTTCCAGTGGAATGGAAACCGCCAACACTCGATCGATGATCTCGACCAGCGTCTTCTGTTCGTTGTAGACGGGGATCAGAACGCTGAGTTTGCGGAATCCTTCCGCAACAGGTGCAACGTCGGGGGTCATCGACTAGCTTCCTTGAGAGGTGATCGATTGCTTGGCTGGGCAGCGGTTTCCTTGGGACCTGTGCACGGGTCACAGTCTTTCGGGCTACCTCCGATGGCTTCTACCAGATGGCCTCATGGACCACCATGCCGAATCAACATTGCTTTCAATCGCTCCGGCGCAACTTCTGAAGCTCGCAAGTCCCTCAAAGCAACCGCTCAGGAGCAGCATTGCAAAGATGTCGTTGATCAATCGGAGCTCGCACGTTAGCCTTTGATAGCGACGCTTGGCATCCGATGCCCTGCCCAATCGGGTCGAAATCAACGGAGCCGACCGAATCTCGACCCGACCCGGCCCCGCCACATCCGACGCCCGATTTAGCGGTGGCACACTTCTGCCGCTGATTGCGCAGGAAAGCCACTGATTGCGAATCGAGCGGTGGCCGCAACTCCGCAGCGTTGTCCCTGCTCCCACCCGCCTCAAGCTTTCAAACGTAGTCCTTGGAGAGAACGAATGGAGGATGCCATCGACGAAACGATCGACGAGCCCCTCGACGAGCAAAAGCCATTGAACTACTCGTTTTGGGTAGGCGCACTGATTTTGAAAGGATCGGCCACGCCGAGGGTGTTGGCTGACGTGGTCAAATTCGGGTTGATCGCTTTCGGGATCGTGTTGTTGTCCGTCTTCGTCGAGTGGACCTGGCAAGTGGAACTTTCCGTCCCGTTCGGGATCTTCTCCGCTGCCGGTGCCGTCCTGGGCTTGCTGCTGGTATTGCGTACCAATGCTGGCTACGACCGTTGGTGGGAAGCCCGCAAATTGTGGGGTGGGATCGTGAACCAATCTCGCAACTTGGCGGTGGAAGCTTCGGCCTACGGCCCGCCCGATGCGGAATGGCGAAATCAGTTCATCCGCTGGACCGCAGTTTTCCCACATGTGATTCGCAGCAGTTTGCGAGACGAACGAACGTTGCGTGAAGTGGCGCGTCTGATTGGACCTGCCAACGCGGCCCGCATCGCAGAAGCAGGCCACATGCCAACCTTCGTGGCAACGGTCCTAGCGCAAATGCTTCGCGAGGCAAGAACGGCCGGAATGAGCCGCTATGCATTCCTTCAAGCTGAGCAACAGCGCAGCATGATTGTTGATCACCTTGGTGGCTGCGAGCGAATTCGCAACACGCCTTTGGCGCGGTCTTCCGCCATCCAGGTTCGACAATTCATTTTCATTTTCCTAGTCACGCTTCCGTTCGCTTTGATTGGCGAATTCAGCGATGACAAAGTACTTGCCGGCTTCTCCGGGATCGCGATGAACGATGGCCTCCTATTGATTCCACTGTTCATCATGCTGCTCGCATTACCGCTGCTCTCGCTCGATCGAATCGGCATGGAGCTGCAGAATCCTTTTGACACTCGACGGATCGACCATCTTCCACTCGATGCCATTTGTCACACGATTGAGAACAACCTGCTCGAAGTTCTCCGGAATGATCCGGTTGCCGCGGAAGAAGGATTGATTTTGGAATCACTGCAACTTGAGCCAGAGCTCGCGGCGAAGATAGCCAAGGGCAATGTGCGTGACACGCTCATCTCCTAGCTGCGACCCGCGGCTGCGACCCATTCGTTGGCGACGGGTCGATCATTACGGAACGACTGCAGATCCTTCTCCGGCAAGTGGTGCACGAGTCGACGGCGATTCATGCCGAGTACGGTAGCGGGAGATGTTTGGGGCGCGAGACTCGAATCGGAGAATTGCAATTTCGTCAACGCGTCAGCCCCTTCCGATGTGCCGACATCCCTCGACTGGTGACGCGCACAAAAATGCCCTCGAGCCGAATGCGATGAAGCCTCACGGAAATACGGGGGGCGAGATTCTTGAACGGGGGACAAAATCAAATCAACGCGACACAACCTGCGCAAATGTGTCTCGCTCCAATCACAACATGCATCTGGCCACGTCTGCGACCAAGGTCACGATGCTATGGAATCGTGATCAGGAGTGGGATGCAAGAATGAGAATGATCGCTCACGCGAATTCCTTCTTGTACCTTTCCACGTTCTACATCGAGTGGGGTCGTTATGCATGCGAGTGTCTGAATGCACTAATCGATGCTCAACAACGGGGTGTGTCGACGGTCTTGGTCATTGATCGCTTCGGGCAACGGCTCGGCAGTACACAGATGAGCCGAGCCGATCGCAAAATGATTCGTACCCGACTTCAAGACCTGCGTGATGCAGGCGGGAAAGTCGTGATGTACACGCCTCGCCACCCCATTGATCAGCTATTGGGTGGCGGACAACACATCAAGATTCAGGCTTCCGAGGCGGGCGAGGCCATTTTCGGAAGCAGCAATCTTTCGGACTGTTCCTTTGCGGGTTGGAATGAATTTTCGGTGGCCTTACGAGGTCCGATCTTCGACGTGCTACTCGAGAACTTTCGCGGACTAACGGGCGACCCTACTCCCGTCGCGGGAGCGCCAGCGTGCCATTCAGAAACGGAACAGGAAACCACGCCCTTCGAATACATGGCGTTTGACCCGAATGAAGCGCGAGGCCCACTCGGGTTGCTAGGCCGATGTGACAACCCAATTTCGAATCTGCTTGCAGAACGCATTGATGCAGCGCAGTCTCAAATCGACATCACAAGCTTTTACTTCAAGCCAATTCCATTGGTCACCAAGGCGCTCAAGAATGCGAGTGATCGCGGCGTCCGCATCCGTGTCTTTCATTCCCACACGGCCACACTGTCTTCTCGCATTCCTTGGATCGCGTCTGCCGCCGATTACGACTCGTTACTAGAGCATGGAATTGAGGTTTACGAGAACAAACATGGCGAGCATTCCAAGATCATTCTGGTCGATAACGAATGGGCAATTTTCGGGAGCTACAATCTCGAAGACGCCGCCGATTTCAGGCTTGCCGAAGCGATGCTGATCACGGAAGACGAAACAGTGATCACTTCCCTGCGGAACATCTTTGCGGAACTGACTTCGTGCAAAGACAATGTTCGAGTACGACGAGCCCAAATCGACCAGTGGTCACTGCGAACTCGAGCGGCCATCCGAATCATTGGCCCCATCAAGCGGTGGTTCTAGATCGGATCGGCAGGAATCATTCGATATCGACCCCGGCACCGAATCACCCTGCTTCCGAATCACCCTGGTTCCGAATCAGCGAGGTGAGGTGAGTTTCTATTTGATCCGAATCAAGACCTCGTTGCGTCGCAGCAAACCTGGAGTCCAAGGTGGGTCGTAGCCTGCGACCTCGGTTGCTCCGGCGCTTTGCAAGCC
>JBPCVD010000038.1:0-5238 GCA_051010815.1 Rubripirellula sp. | reverse complement strand
GCGACGCGCAGCCCTGTTGTGTTGAGCCGACGCGTTGAGCCTGCTGTTGAGCCGCTGCGTTGAGCCGACGCGTTGAGCCTCATCGCGGAGTCGACGCGTAACGCTGTCCAACGTCGATCGCACGGCTAGCCGGACCGGCGTTTCCTAGATCGCCTGCAGCAGCCGCACCCAATTCAGCAGCGTGGGACGATCGGTCTCACCCCCCAAGACGATCGGGTAGCCCGATTTTTCAATCGCGGCTCCCCAAGTCGGCAAGTCCGATTTCGATTCGACCGGTAGCAGGATCTGGAGTGAGGCGGATGGTTCGTTCTCGCGCAAACGGACTGCCGGCGGTCTCGTTTTGGAAGACACCGAGACTCCGAAAAAGGTGCTGCTCTGTGACATCGCGACCGCAAGGGCCATTGAATCAGCTGCCTCGGCGCTACCACCAGCCAAGGCCCCCGGAGCCGCGATGGCGACCGAAGTCGAGTCGATCGGAGCCTTCTTCGAGATGGCGGCCACAAAGTTGGCAATCGCATCCATTTCCTTGGGTTGCCAGCGACGTGAATCCTCCGGCGCGATGGCGCAAACCACCACGCCCGCTGCTTGTGCGTCATCGATCCAGGACTCCAGAACCTTGTCTGGCGCTCCTTGACCAGGATTCATCAGCAGCACGAGCAAACCGAGTTGCTGGCGTCCGCCTTGATCGCCGACACTCTCCGCGACGTTTTCGTCCGCGTCAGCTTCGTCGCTGTCCGCAGAGCTGTTGTCCTCCGCGTCATCATCCGCCTGGTTATCCGCAGATCGTGAATCGCTGGGAGCGGCAAAGGCCGCGACGTTTCCGGCATCGGGAAGCTTGATCTCCGATGACTCCCAAGCGGAGTCGTCTGCTTTGGTCCAGGCCTTCGGAAGGGTCGCGAACACATCACCCGCAATGCTCGCGGGAGTGAGGGTCACTTGCATGTCGGCGTCATCGCGCACGATCGAAACCGACAGTTGGACGTCGGGTTCGGCGGAGATCATCAGTCTCCGCAGCGACTCGGCGCTTGAAACAACCGACTCTCCGACACGCTGAATTTGGTCGCCAGGCTTGAGCTTGCCGTCAGCTGGAGAGTCCGGCAACACATCGGCAACCACGACAGTCACCGAATCCTGATCCTCGGAATTGGCCTGTTCACTCGCGATGATGCCGAGTCGCTGAGGCTGCAGGGGAGGAATGGACTCGGCGAGTTCGGTTTCAATTTCGATCACTTTGCCGTCGCGACGAAGCTTCAAGGTGATGCTTTCGCCTGCATCAAACGCACCCAAGACCTGTCGGATCTCCTGGTGACGTCGCACCGCACGTCCGGCGACCTCCAGAACCTCGTCACCGGCTTTGATACCGGCAGATTCGGCGGGTGACCGCTTGCGCACGGCGGCGATCTCCGTGCCATCGTCGTAGGGGTCTTTGGTTTTCGAAACGATCCCAATCAGGCCTTTCGTGACATCGTCACCTGCCTTCAAACGATCGAGTTTTTTCGCGATCACATCGCTCGGGATCGCAAACGCGATGCCCGAGTCGTACCAACTCGTCGAGTCCTCGGCGCCACCCTTGGCGACCGCCGGAATGAGGACGCCCAAGACCTGACCGTACAGGTCGATCAGAGGACCTCCATAAAAAGCGGGTGACACGCGAGCATCCGTTTGCAATGCGATGCCATCCAAACGTTCGGTTGCGCTCAGTACTCCTCGGCTGACGATCGGCGAGGCGTCGCTGCCGTAACGTCCAACCGCGACGGTGGTTTGACCAATTTTCAGTTCGCTTTCGGCCGGGAACTTTACCGCCGAAAGCGGATCGTCGGGATCGATTTTCAACAACACCAAATCGCGATGGTGATCTCTCGCCACGACCTTGGCTGCGTGACGCGTACCGTCAGACAATACGACCAATATGCTCGCCGAGGGACGACGGACCACGATGCTCGATGCCAGGACGAAGCCGTCAGGATCGACAATGATTCCAGAGGTGGGAGCGTCTTGTTCCACTTCTCCTTCGCCGACATCGCCCGCGCCAATGATCTCGATCGAGACGACGGATGGCAAAGCCACATTGGCTGCGTTTCGAACTGCCTTGGCCATCGCCTGGCGGTACGCTTCATCCGCGACCGCAGTTGGCACCGATACGTTCAAAACCAGCATCGCTGCAGACGAATACAGGAGGCAAATGGTTGTGTTGAGTTGAGGTAAGCGAATCACGGGCGAAGCACCACGGGGATAATCTGGGAATCACGTTGCACCGTCAATTCAACATTGTCACGGCGATCAATTGTTCGCAGCAACGTTCGCAATGTGCGTTGGCTGTCGACGCGTTTGCCGTTGACCAGCAGCACAAGATCATCGGGACGAAGGTCGGCGGTTGCGGCGGGGCTTTCGCGGGTGACATCGTCGACGTAAGCGGGCGTCGTCTCGAGCACATCCGGGATCATGACGAGACCGAGTGAGAACAGATTGTGGGAATCTTTTCTTGCCAGCATCGGGCTGGAATCCTCCGCGACCGTGGTCTTTCGACCAGCGATGATGTCACCGATCGTTTTCCTCAGTGAGCTTGCGGGAACCGCGTAATTCAGCCACACGCCGGTCGCTGAGTCACGAAGTTCCTTGCCGAGCATGCCGACCAATTCGCCCTCGGAATCAATCACGGCGCCGCCCGCGGCACCTGGATTGTTTGCGATCAAGTCGAGAATCAAGACCTTGCCGCGGTAGGGCGTCTTGAACGTGCCACGTCGTGCATCCAAGTCTGTGATCGCCGCCACCGTCCCCTGCATCACGCTGGCCGGTTCGTTTCCGGTTGCGATGTTGAACAGATTGCTGACTGCGAGGATCGGGTCACCCCATTGGATAGAAGAATCTTCCTGGATGCGGAAGAATGGTAACCCAGACGCTTCGATTTTCAGAACGGCCAACTCCAGCGATGGTTCAAAACCGACGATCTTCGACTCGAAACGTCGCCCATCGTCAAGCAAGACAATCGGTTCGACATCCAGCACGTAGCTCCATGCCGTCGCAATGTGGCCGTCGGGTGAGACTAAGAATCCACTCTGATAGGCTTCCATTCCTGTAAGACCACCGGCCCCATAAATTTTCACGACTCGCTTTTGCGCGTCGCGGGCCCAGTTTCCAAGGGGCGACTCAGCGGCAAGCGGCACGCTCGACAGGAGAGTCAACGCGGTCGCGCAGAAGAGCGATACCAACGCAGAGTTTTGCAGTCGCATCATGCTTCTTTCTCCGCGTCCTCGTCAGGTAGAGGGGTCTCCTCCGGTGAGTCCAATTCCGATTCGGGAACCTGTTTCCACGATTTCACGCGAAGTCGCAGCACGCTTTCCGTGCCATAGCGAAGGTCGATGATATCGGGTTGCGGATTTGAAGCATCCTCGCGAATTAACCACAGTTCGGCTGGATCCTCGTCCTTGTCGGCAAAGACTTCAATCGCTTCGACGTGCCGGCTAACGGGGTGGCTCAGCCATCTCACTTCCAACTCGCCTGCAAGACCAATCATGACGTCACGAAGCGGACGTTCGCCGCCGAGCGGCATGCTGCCTAAGTAGTAAGACTCACCAAACTTCTTTGGCCCTTCAGCGATCATGCGCCGCCAAGCATCGAGTGCCGGAAGCAGTCCCATCATCGATCTTGCGGTGACGGCATCGTACATCTGACCGCGATTCTCAATCTCCATGGGTCGATCGCCAACCAGCAACGCAAGGTTATCCGAGGAGACGCGAATCATAGCTCGTTTGGGAGACTCTTCGTCCGTCTCTGCTTCAATGACCCACGCCAGTTTTTCGTTCTTCGCCTCATCAGAGGAGGGGCGAGTGTTGGCTGGAAATTGATTGCGTAGGTTGTCGATGAACTTGTCTTGCTCGACCAGGTTGAAGTGATAGTTGGCATATCCCTTGCGTTCGACGAGTTGTTCGGCGACCTGCTTGGGGATTTTTGTAGGCTTGGCTGCGGGGGAATGTCCGGGAATCGGAATCTTCTTGGGGCGACGCTCCTTCCGGTCTTGGTCGTCGGAGTCGTCGTCTGAATCCTCGTCCGATTCGCTTTCGTCAAGGTCCTTGTCTTCGGGTTTGTCTTCTTTCGGTGGCGTCTTCGGGCGAGGGGGCGGCGGAGGCAGGGCGCCCGCCATCTTCTTCAGCAGTTCGTCCTGCAAATGCACGCTTCGCAAGCGAACAAGCGTGTCAACGGTCTCGCCCTCAAGCCGGTAGCTCAATTTGACGCGCCATTCGCTTGGCAAGGTCGCGAGCACGTTCTGAACGTCGTTGGCAGTTTGGACGTCGCGACCATCGATTTCGAGAATCTCGGCCCCGAAACGCAGACCCCGGCGATAGGCGTCACTTGATTCCAGAATGTTGGAAACGGCAACGCCGCCGTCGGGATCGGTCGAGACCGTTGCGCCAAGAGTGGCGTGATCGACGATTCGACCGCTGTGTAAGTATCCCAGGAAGTTCTTGGCTTGATTGATCGAAATCGCGTACCCGACGCCAACGTTCACGCGGCCGCGTTTCTCAAAAGAAGCACGCCCCACGATTCCAAGCAGCTTTCCCTCTGCGTCATAAATCGGTCCCCCGGAATTCCCGGGGTTGATGGACGCGTCCGTCTGCAGACAGTCACCGTATTCGAGCAGCGTTCCCGATGGATACTGGTAACGCCCGACACCGCTGAGGATGCCCCAGGTCACGGTTGGTTGCAGATTGCTGGCCAGCAGGAATGGATTGCCGATCACCATGCACCAGTCGCCGGGTTCGGCAGCGCGGCTGTCCCCGAGTTCGGCCGCCGGGAAATCGTCTCTGCCCAGCAGTCGGATCATGGCGAGGTCACCCACCGGATCGATGCCCACAATCACGGCGTCATACACGTTGCCGTCGCTCATGCCACATCGCATGAACGAGCCCGCTGGACTTGTGACGTGAAAATTGGTCAGCGCGAAGCCATCGGGAGAGATGACCACGCCGCTTCCGCCGCCACCCCCGCCGGGTACGAAGACGCTGACCGCCGAAGGTGTTGCCCGCGCGATCGCTTCGATACGCTCGGTCTCGGCTTGTACCAAGCTGGCATCGAGTTCAATCGGTTCCGAGGCTACGATGTCGCGGAAGAATCCGCACATAGCGGTCGCCATCGCAATGCATAGGAACCCGCGAGGCAAAAAATCTAGTTGCCAAAACTCTCGTTGCATCATTTCAGTAGTCTCGGCCTTGAGATTCGTACCGTGTCACCAAGGTCTCC
>JBPCVD010000037.1:0-6364 GCA_051010815.1 Rubripirellula sp. | reverse complement strand
TTTCTTGACATTGTCCGGCGATTGTTCGTCGTCTCCGACTCGCAAATTCCGCGATGTTCTCTTTCGTTTTCGATTCGCCATCTCGTCGCACCGCGCAAAGTCAATTTGTACCGTCCGGCCGAAGACTATTGAGTCGTTTGATTACGGTAAAGGAGGATTCCTTCGGTCGAGTTGTCATCTTGGATAAACCTGCCGAGGACCAGATCTAGGTCCTGATCTTGATCTAGCTCGATCAGTTCACACGTTGCCCACACGCATTTGCCAGCCAAAATGCGATGACGAATAAACTCTCTCTTTTCGGTCTGTTCAAGCCAGATGACTCCATCAAAGGCCTTCTCCAAGCGATCGTCGTGCGTTTCGCTGGCGGCCACTGCATTCCGCGAATCGGGACGACTAATCAGCGCAACCGCAACAATGTCCATGTCTCCATCAAGATCGATATCGCCCGCAACCGCGCGATAGACACCTGGCATCGATGTGAGATGGTGATGAGTGAACGGATAAGTGCCTTCGTTTTCTAACCACTGGACGGAGTGGAATGGCTTGGCGGTGTGGTCGTCAAACGTGTCTCCATTGGTATACAGCACATCCAAATCGCCATCGCCGTCTAGGTCCACAACCTCGATCCCGCTCGACGCATAGGCTGGATCCCCTGTCACGTGAACAACCTTTCGCTCGAATCGGCCACCGCCCAGATTCAGATGCGCTTCGATCGTCTCATGTTCTTGCGAGATAAGAGTCAGGAAGTCGGAAAGACCATCTCCGTTCAAATCGACGACCGGTACATGGATTGAGCCGTTTCTTTCATCGACCACTTTGGATTCGAATCGCGGAATGCCGTCTTGCGATCCCACATTCGTGAGCAAGTGAATCGATCCTTCACGTATGAATCCGAACTCGGCGACTACCAGGTCTTGATCACCGTCCTGATCGTAATCAATCGGCCTGGCATCACAGACTCGAGAATAGCCCGTCTTCAGAGGCACGGTTTCCCAGCCGTTTCTGATCGTGAGCTCTCCCGCTTGATCACCGTTCTTAGGATTTTCGTCCGTCGATGGATGAACCCACCAAAGCGTTCCATATCGCTGGTTGCTTGGATTCATGAAGCCGATATCTGCCACCACGTAGTCACCGACGCCATCGCCGTCCAAGTCGGAAGACTCGACGTGAACTGGATCCGCAACTTTCGCGATTACGCTTTTTTGAATCCCATCACCGTGGAGGGTTGCTCGACTGACGTTCCCGGTATGGAGTTCCGAAAGCAGAAACTCGCCCGAGTCAAGAGCGAGAACATGCGAGGTCTTTGCAAAGATGTCTTCCGCTTGCTGTCGCACGTCGATCCGCTCAAAACGATTGTCCTCGTCATCGCCGTCGCTCGCGTCTTCCTGAACAAATGCGTAGTCATCCGGCGCGAAGGACTGGAACCACGCAACCGTCGCCTCCAGGTCGGGGCGTACCAAGTCGGTTCTGCCCGAGTCGGCGTAGATTTTGAATCCTTGTTCCACTTCGTACCGCCATCGACTCCGCGGAAAGCTAGATGGAGGAGGAAGTGCATGACAGCTGCCACAAAACCTTGTGATGGAAAGGTCCGAGGAAGGCCTAGCTACTTCGGTCGGCATCGGCGCCTGGTTCGATGATCGATCGCATCCCACGATCGCAATGATGCCCAACACAAAGCAAATGAGACGCGTCGCAGGGAATGAGCACAGGATGTGCACCCACTTGCGTTTTACGCGCACGCGAATCGGGCGATTGGAACTGTCCGTGCAAGGCGACAAAGTCAACGATTCGATGCGATAGGGAGGATGCGAAAGTTAAGATGCTCTGGCATACGCAACGACTTGGCAACGTAAATCGATCAAGCCAGTCGGTAAATCACTTTCTTGTGGAGTTTCATTTTGCGAAGCAGATCACCGATCCGTCCAGCGCCTGAAGAGACAGCCCACCGTTGACTCCGCAAGTCCGGACCAAGTTGAAGTCGTATTGAGATGGAGTCGTATTCGGCCTTCACCTGCGTCAGAGTCAATCCACGAGTCAAGGCACAGTTGCTCTGCAATTCTAGTGTCCACTCCGATCTAGTGTCCGTTCCGATTCGGCAAACGACGGATCGGACCGGGAGACAGTACTTCGGGTGATTCGCTAGCCGGATCCCGTTGGTTCACTCATCCTTACCGAGCTTACCAATCGTGCCACCGTACGCATTCCCAACGCCAATTCCGGCGTTTATGGGAAAAGAAGACGCCACAAACGAGGTTCTTCTCTGATTTACTTGCTGAAATTCTTGTAAGGATGGCGATCGTTGCGGCATTCCGATGCGATACCCGTCTATGTTGGATTCTGCTGCAATCTGGCTATCCCCTTGTTCAAACTTAGGAATCAAAAATGCGGAAATTGTTTCTTCTGATCTGTTGTGCGACGGCGATGTTCCCACTCATTGGATGTTCAGGTGGTTCCGAACAGGGAACGGTTGCGACGACCGATGAGGACGAAATGGCGGAGTATGAAAGGATAATCAACGAGGGAGAGGGAGAGGGAGAAGAGGACCAGGTGGAAGAGCAATAAGCTTCAAAGCCTCAACTCATCCAAGTAGCAGTTTTGTGTTCTGTTGGCGAGCTTTTTGCTTTGCAATTCTTTTGATCGTTTTCGGGAGTATGTCATGAAACGTGTTCGTAGGTGCGATCGCTCTGCCTTCACCTTGGTGGAGTTGCTGGTGGTGATCGCAATCATTGGAGTGTTGGTCGGGCTGTTGCTGCCCGCGGTTCAGGCGGCTCGTGAAGCCGCCAGAAGAATGAGCTGTAGCAACAATTTCAAACAGATCGGTCTCGCGATTCACAACTACCACTCGGCGTACAAGGTGTTGCCGATGCATGGTACCGGTGCGAACAACGAGTTCGCGAACAACTGGCGAATCGCGGATGATTTCAGTACGCCGCCTGCGCCGCCGGTTGGATATACGCAGTTCCGACTGAGCATGCTTGTCGGAATCGTTCCCTTCGTCGAACAGCAAGCGATGTGGGAGCAAATCTTCAACGCCCATGTCGACGGCGAAAACGAGTCTTGGCCGCACATGGGTCCGTCGCCGCAAGCCATTCGGTATGCGCCCTATTCCACTGATGTTCCAACCTACCGTTGCCCAAGTGATCCTGGCACTGGTCTTCCCGCTGTTGGTCGAACGAACTACGGTGCCTGCACCGGCGACGGCATCACTCGCTCGAGATACGGTGGGGCCTTTTGGAATGGCGGTCAGGGGAAATGGATCTACTGGACAAACAACATCCGGATGCAACAGACACGTGCATCACAGAGAGGTATGTTTGTACCGTCAAGCAGGGAATCGAGATTCCGCGATACTCTTGATGGCCTTTCCAACACGATCATGATGGGCGAGATCGTCACCGACCTGGGTGATCGGGATGTCCGGGGAGCCCCGGCTTACTTCAACAACGATGGTGGTCTTTTGGGAGGTGGAATTGTTGGAAACCCAAACATTTGTTCAGACAATCAGCTGATTGACCCGGCGCGACCAAGGTTCTGGCTTCCCAGCGTCACCATCGGTGCAGCTATCTACAAGCGAGGATACCGTTGGGGCGATTTCCGACCGCTTTATACGCAGATCAAAACGATCCTGCCGCCCAACCGTGAACAGTGCATGTTTGGGGGTCACGTCAGCGACGGCGTTGCGCCTCCCGGCAGCCGACACCAGGGCGGATGCCACATCCTAATGGGTGACGGTGCGGTGATCTTCATGACCGATTCGGTCGAGGCGGGAAACAGCCGCGCTGAAACCGTTTGGTATCGGAATGGGATGAGCCAGAGTAGCCTGCCGCCGGGGAGCTTGAGTCCCTATGGTCTGTGGGGTGCGTTGGGAACGCGTGCCAGTAAGGAAACAATCGAAGAACAACTGAATCAATAATTCAGTCGTTGTGATGATTGCAAATTCACATCAGAAAGCCCCGCCCGAGTTTCTCGGGCGGGGCTTTTCGTATCTAGGCTGCGGCATTAGCGTGCCGTGTACATCATTTGAACCATCAGCTGCCTTGCGCTTACGAACAGATTCCCTGTCTTGAGCGAAGGGGCAGACAGCTCGTTCGTAAATCGTGACTTCTTCACGTTCATCATCTCCTTGAAATGACGGCCAGATTCTTTGCTGAGTCTCGCACTTGGGTTGAATCAGTTTTTTGGGTGCAGGTCAAACCCACCCAGAAGCTCAAGTGCACCCAGAAGCTCAAGTGCTAGCGGAAACTCTGCCGCTGCTGAATGTTCTCGTGAGATGCGAAACTCGTTGAGAAATTGCCTCGGGATATTTCCGTCGGATGGATGCTTTCCTTTGATTCCGACAATCGTTTGCGTGAGCGTTTTGTCGAACCCGATCAGGCGATACTCCCTTGGCTTCATTTCGGGACAAGACGGCTTAGCGAATCCGTCCATGAGATTCGCCAAGTGGATTGGAGACGCCACTGCGGTTACTCGGATCGGATTTGCGCGATCAGCCGTTCCGCTTCTAGACGAACCGATGCATCTTGGGCAATGCCTGCGACGCGCACCAATGCTGGTTCCGTCATCCGACCAAATTCACGGATTGTGTTTGAGATGGGGAACGGTTGTCCTTTGTTCTCTTCCGTCCTGGAGAACTCCGTTCGCTCGCGACCGCTCGCTCGAACTGCGTCCAGGAATCGCCCCTCCGCTTCTGGTGACATCAATTCCATCCGTCCAACGAGAACACGAAGAGTTTCATCGGGAATCGGCTTTACGGTCAGCGGCAACAACTCGTCGGTCATGGTCGGCGGCACGACGTACAGGACTCGCGAACCCTCTTCGCCAAACCAAGATCGCTTCCAAGTGTTGGCCATGGCGTCCGCTTCCTTCTTGTACAACCCTTCGGCGACAAGCATCTCGGAGACACGGCTGGAAAGCTGCCCCATGTTCATCAACGCCTGAGCATTCCCGGTGACTTTGGTTCCCGCCGCGATCGCGCCGTATTCACTGACTGTGATCTGATCCCCCACCACATCGATTCGAATCGCGGCCGTGATTGGATCTGCCGTCACATTGGTCAGCGTCAATTTGCCAGTGTCATCGAAAACAGCTTTCAAGGGCAGATCGAATTTGCCGACGCCTCGATAGAACAGAAACTTCTCGACGAACAAACCTTGGCTCGGCAAGTTCCAAACGTCTTTCGGCGGTTTGACTGCGACCAGCGCCGAATCGGTGGCTCTGGCTTGGGCGTAGTGACCACCCGCGAAATCAGCGGGTACCGCTCCAGCTGCCAAATGATGGGCTAACCTCTTACGCAAGTCGTCGTCGGCAAGATTGGGAGCCAAAGCAGAGGGTGGAATCAGTGTCACCGTCCCCCAGTCGAGCAACGAATTCCCCAATGGCTCGCCCTCCTTGAATGCCACTTTGGGATCAAACTCAGGCAACATTTTTTGAACCGGCGGATAGAACTCCGTCAGCAACCCCTTGGGAAATCCGACCTTCACATCAACCTCGCGAACCTGGTCGGTGTAAAAGTAGGTCACGGGAGTTTCCATTCGCACTCGACCGCGAATTCGCTTCTTGCTGAAGATCGGCGCCGGAGAACTGTTTGCGCGGTCGAACACGAAATCGGGCAGGTCAGAAACTTCATTGGCAAGCGGCCGAAAGTCAAGAAAGACTCCGTCCGAACCGGAAAAGGTCGTGAACGTTCCCCATTCGTGGACGATCAAATTTCCCTCGGCTGACGTTGCGGAGCCTTCGGCGGCGGCGACTTGCTTTCCGACCGCTGCACCGTCTGGACGAACGTCAACAACAAGGACAGCAACGATGGCTGCCATCAAACCAACAACAACGATCCGTAGCATGGCTAATGCCTCCTATTAATGAGCAACTGGTAGACAAGAAGGAGTCGCAGGAGCGGTGCGAATAGACCGACAAAAAATGCCAAAATCAGAAACTTCGAAATTCTTCTGGCATTTCACCGGTCCAAAACGACGTGCACTGCGACTACGTCACATAGCCATTTCGACAAACCAGATCCCCGGCGAGGACGAGTCAATTCAAACGCGTATCAGCTCTTGCCTCGATTTGATTGAGAATCTGAGCGGATATCACCAAGACGTTTCGAGCCTGCTGAGGCCGACGGATTTTGGTGAGTTTCGCAACGCCGGACCGTCACTTTCGAACGAGATCAGCCACCTTCGCGAGGCTCATGCTTACCAACAAGTGCAAGATTCCGATCGAATAGAATAGTAGCGAGTGTTTCAACAACTCTGTGAACGGGTAATGAGAGACGTTGGTTGACCGCGAGCCATATTGTTCGCCTGAAGATCACCAAACGCTGATTCGCGATTGGTATGGACGAGTGTATGCGCTGTGCCGATCGAAG
>JBPCVD010000036.1:0-6351 GCA_051010815.1 Rubripirellula sp. | reverse complement strand
GCACGTACCCGGAAATTGGGGTTCCCGATCCGCACCATCCTCTTTCGCACCATGGCAACGATCCGGATAAGATCGCGCGGATGGCCAAGATCAATCAGTTCCACGTCTCGTTGTTTGCTGAGTTTTTGGAAAAGTTGAAGAACACAAAGGAAGGCGACGGTTCGCTGCTCGATCACTCGCTCTTTCTCTATGGCTCCGGAATTGGCAATCCGAATGTGCATGATCACTCAAAACTGCCAATCATCGTTGCAGGTGGCGCAGCCGGGAACATGCAGGGTGGGCGCCACATCAAGTTCGACCAACCAACGCCGCTGGCCAATCTTCATCTCACGCTACTCCAGAAGGTCGGCGTTGATGTCGATCGGTTCGGCGATAGCACTGGAATCGTTGACAATCTTGGTGAACCACTTTCGATCTGATGAAACATTCAATTGCCGTCTTTGTTGTTTGCATTCCTGCTTTGCTTCTCCCAGTTCTCGCCTGGGCAGACTCGCCCCTCGCGGACGCAGTCGAAAAACAGGACCGTGCTGCGTTTGAATCGCTGCTTGAAGCGGAAGCCGATGTGAATGCTTCCCAGATCGACGGGATGACGGCCCTGCATTGGGCAGCACATCACGACGATCTCGCGGTCGCTCGACAATTGCTCAAATCCGACGCTCAGGCGAACGTCGAAAATCGATACGGCGTCACGCCGCTGTATTCCGCTTGCCAAAACGGAAATGGCGCGTTGGTCGAACTGCTCGTGGAAGCTGAAGTGGATCCGAATTCCACTTTCAACGATGGCGAGACGGCCCTCATGATAGCGGCGCGAACTGGCCGGCCTGGTGCGGTCCGTGCGCTGCTCGACAACGGCGCCGATGTGAACAAAGTCGGCCCTCGTCAGCAAACCGCATTGATGTGGGCCTCTGCCGAAGGCAATCTCGAGGTCGTCAAGGTCCTGGTCGACGCGGGCGCGAATCTTCATGCCAGGCTGGACTCCGGATTCACTCCCCTGCTGTTTGCAGTTCGTAATGGCAAGCAAGAGGTCGTCCACGCGCTCTTGCAAGCCGGAGTCGATTTGAACGAAGCGGCCCAACCGAAAACTGGCCGCCTGCCCAAGGGGTCGACGTCGCTTACTTTGGCAATTGAGAACGGACACTTCGCCCTCGCGGCGTCCCTGCTCGAATCAGGTGCCGATCCCGGTGACATGCGAACCGGATTCAGTCCGCTCCATATCCTTTCCTGGGTTCGAAAGCCCAATGGTGGCGACGGGGCGGATGATTTGCCACCGCCAGATGGAACCGGCGAACTGAGCAGTTTGCAGATGGCGAAAACGCTTGTTGAGCACGGCGCCGACGTGAATGCGCAGCTCAAGCGTGGCAAATCGCATTGGCCGGGCGCGACGCCGTTCTACCTCGCCTCCTGGACCGCGGACGTGCCGATGATGCGCACGCTGGTGGAACTTGGCGCCGATCCATTGATACCGGCGAAAGACGGCAGCACAGCGCTGATGGCGGCAACCGGCATTGGCCGAAAGATGGAAGATCTCTCGGCCGGAACCGAGCCGGAGATATTGGCCGCGGCAAAGTATTTGCTCGAGCTTGGGATCGACATTGACGCGACCAACAGGGACGACGAAACCGCCATGCACGGGGCGGCCTACAAGAATTTGCCCACGGTCATTGCCTATCTCGACAAACAGAAAGCAAACGTCGAGATTTGGCACCGACGCAACCGGCGCGGATCCACGCCTTACTTAATCGCCGCCGGTTACCGGCCCGGCAACTTTAAGCCTTCGCGTGAAACCATGGCCGCGATCAGTGAAGCGCTCGCTGGTCATGGGATCGAGCCTACCGAAGAACCGCCCAAACGCATCGACCCGTATGCGACGAAATCGAATCAGCATGACGCCAAGCAAACCCCTGTCAAAAAGCTATTCAACGGCTGGAACTTGGAAGGTTGGAGCATTCAGAATGGAGGGCGTTTTTCGGTAGAGGACGGAATCCTAAAGCTTGACGGTGGAACGGGATGGCTGCGGTCAGAAAAGACCTATGCTGATTTCAAGCTGTTCATTGAATTTCGGTTCCTGGAGAAAAAGGCCAACAGTGGCATCTTTGTTCGCACTGGTCCCACTAGCAACGAGGACAAAAACGGATGGCCGAATAACGGTTACCAGGTGCAGTGCATGGACACGCTCACCGGCAAGCCGCTGGCTACGATGCTTCCCTATGGTGCACCACCTTTCGAGCACGAGTCAGATCTGGAGGCGCTCAAGAAAGCATACAAACCTGTGGGTGAGTGGCAGACCTTTGAAATCACAGCAATGGGCGAGAAGCTCGAGGTGAGACTCAATGGTGCTGTCGTCACGACGGCGCGGAGCATCAAGAATCGTGATGGCCACATCGGTATTCAGGGCGAGAATGGGCTCCTCGAGTTCCGAAAGATTGAGCTTCATCCCTAGCGGCCGCCTCGCGTTTCTTGCCTTCTGCGGGAACATTACACACGCCCTTCGCCGCTTCGCTCGGTTTCAACAATTAGCTTGACGCGTAGTCCGCCTCGGTCGATGCACCCGCCCGCGCGAAGCGAAATCGCGTTCGCGCTGGCGGTGTAATCACCGAAGCAGGAAACGCAGGTGGCGAAGGCACACCAACCGGACTTCGTAGGCGTCTCTTTGTCCGACGCATCGGTCTGGGTCACCAAACACAATCCGCTTGTCGAAAGGTCATGGCGCGCCATCAAATCGCGGATTGGGCCCAACGGCCGGTTGGTCGATGTCTGTACTGGGACCGGCAAACAGAAAAACCTCCGCAGTTACTATGACTGCACGGCCATCCTCGGGCCGGACGACCGTGGCGGCGCGATGGCGTTGATGGTGTCGACGGAGATCGCCTTCTGGGAGAAGGAACGTAAATCCCGATGAGGTATTCAGGGCATTCGGTTCCTCCCTTTGGGTTTCACCCGAGTTACCTCGATCAATTGGTAATTGTCTCAACCGAGATGGGTCGATCAAACGGGAGCGGATAAACCGGCCCGCCATTCGGCGCGGAGGTGTCCCGATCATGAAGAGACCGACGCGAGTTGCGCCGGGAAATTCGAGATTTCGGTCGATGCACCCGACTTCACGAAGTAAACGTCGAAACCTGCGTCGGTCTGAATCACCGCCGCGTTATACGCATTTGCATGCTTCGGCGCATCCACTCGCAAGTAGGTACAATCAAAGGCGCAGTCCACCGCCCAGGAGCTACTACCATGACGAGAATTAAACATGTCGGACCATCAGTGTTTGTCGTCACATTAGTTGCCGGAATCGTTGGTTACGCTCTCGGAACTGCCAGCGATGGTCGGAACCGGCAAGCGGAGGCGTCGCAAGGTGAATCCACGATCGTCTCCGCTCCGGGCACGTCTCGCTCAGCGCGAGTGACTCCCCAACCGAATCAAACGCCGTTTAAAGGCGTCATTGGCCCCACCATCGAACAATCTCAAGCGCACTGGCCGCCCCAGCCCCGTGCGCCGAAGGGAGCGCCGAACGTCCTGTTCGTGATGCTCGACGACTTCGGGTTTGCTCAGCTCGGATGCTATGGAGCACAAGGGCTCCACACGCCGAACATCGATAAGCTTGCGGCTGGCGGACTGCGCTACAACAGCTTTCACGCGACGCCATTGTGCTCGCCGACTCGTGCTGCCTTTCTCACAGGCCGTAACCATCACTCGTGTGCGCTGGGCGTCATTGCCGAATTCTCAACGGGATTCCCAGGATACAACGGGCGCATGCCCCTTTCTCACGGGATGATCTCAGAGATTCTCTCTCCTTCCGGATACTCGACATTCTGCCTTGGCAAATGGCACCTCACACCGCCCGAAGATTCCAACCTGGCAGCAAACCGACGATGGTGGCCATGTGGGCGCGGATTTGATCGGTACTACGGGTTCTTGGGTGGTACTACCAACGAATACGTTCCGTTCATCACCCAAGACAATCATTTCATTCAGCCTCCAGGAACGGCCAAAGAGGGCTACCATTTCTTGAGCGACATGACGGATAAGGCGCGTGAATACATCGTCGATGTGAAACATGTCGCTCCCGACCGCCCGTTCTTTATGTATTACTGCCCTGGCGGAGTTCGCGCACCACAACAGGTTCCCCAGGAATGGAGTGACAAGTTTAAGGGCGTGTTTGACAAGGGTTGGGATCACTATCGCGAAGAGACCCTGAAGAAGCAAATTGCTCTTGGCATCTGTCCGCCCGGAACGAAGTTGTCGCCGCGCGATCCTTCGATACCAAAATGGGACGACCTCAGCCCCAAACATCAGAAAGTGTTCGCGCGGCAAATGGAGGTATTCGCCGGCTTTGTGGCCTTCGTCGACCACAGTGTTGGCCAATTGATTCAGGCGATTGAGGAAACCGGGGAGCTCGACAACACGCTAATTGTCCTGACCTCTGACAACGGTGCCAGCATTGAGGGAGGCGACAATGGCGTCCCCAATGAAGTCATGTTCTTCAACAACGTGCCGGTCTCGATTGAGACTTCAGCGGCAGCCATCGAAGACTGGGGCGGCCCCGATTCCTTCCCGGCCTTGGTGGGGGGATGGGCTTGGGCTGGCAATACGCCGTTTCTTCGTTGGAAGCGGGACACTACCCGAGGCGGCACTGCCGAACCACTTATCGTTCATTGGCCGAAAGGCATCGAGGCGAAGGGCGAGATTCGCACGCAGTTTACACATGCAATCGACGTCGTCCCGACCGTTCTGGATTTGCTCGGCATGGAAAGTCCAGCCGCGATCAACGGTGTCGCGCAAGCGCCGATGGAAGGAGTTAGCTTTGCTGCGACGCTTACTGACGCAGATGCGAAACTGACGCGTGGGCCGCAGTATTTTGAGATGGTCGGGCGTCGTGCGATTTACCACGACGGTTGGCGCGCCTATTCGCCCTGGGAATTCGGAAAAGAGGTTACGCCGGAAACACTGGCCGATGCCAAATGGATGCTCTTCAACGTCAAGGAAGATTTCTCCGAGTCCACGGACTTGGCAGATCGTTTTCCCGAGAAACTTGCTGAACTCAAGCGGATGTGGTGGATAGAAGCTGCAAAGTTCAATGTGCTGCCGCTGGATGGGCGATCGATTCTCCGACAAATGGAACCGCGACCAACCCTGGCTGAACGACGTCAGACCTATACGTACTATTCCGGCGGCGGGGAAGTCAGTTCAGCGGTCGCCGCCAATGTTTTGAACCGTTCGCATGCGATCACCGCACAGGTGGACATCCCGGAACAAGGTGCCGAGGGAGTGCTTCTCGCCCAAGGAGGTCAGTTTGCCGGATACTCCTTCTTCATCAAAGATAAGAAGCTGCACTACACGCACAATTACGTCGGTCAGCAGGAGTACACGCTAAATTCCAGTTCCGAAATTCCGACCGGCGAGAGGATACTAAAGTATGAATTCGAGGTGACAGGGCCACCTGACTTCTCCCAAGGAAAAGGAACGCCGGGAATAGGGCGGCTCTTTATCGACGGGAAGCAAGTCGCAGAGAGCAAGATCCCTGTCACTGTTCCCATTACTTTCTCGCTTTCGGGTGAGGGATTGTGCTGCGGATGGGACAGTCTCAGTCCGGCGAGTTCCGAGTACAGCGGTGAGTTCCGGTTCACCGGAAGGATCAAGAAGTTGGATGTGAGCTGTAACCCGGTGGCTTCAAAGCAACCGCCAGCGGCGCCAGCAGATTGATCGACACTTCGGCCCAAGACGAGGCTACCTACCGCCATTGGCAAATCTGCAGCGGTGCTTCGACCGATGTAATTGTCAGCGACTCGAATTTGCGTCGGTTGGACCAGCGTTGGACCAGCCGAACGCAGTTTCGAGATTTGCGAACTGCACAAGGTGCTGGAGACCGAAGCGGATTCCCGGTTCGATGCACACTTCTCCCAAAACTGGACCAAAAATCGAGGGAAACTGCTTCGAAGCGGTTGGCCGAACTCCGTTCGGTCGATGCACCCGCCGTTAAGAAAAACCTCCCTTAAGTGCTGGCGGTGCGATTCACCGACGCGGTCTTCGCGACTTGGTGTGAGGATGCCGAATTGACGTGCCGGGTAACAGCAAGGGCCGCGATGACCAACCAAACGAGATTGACAAATCCCGATGGGTAGGCACCGTAATGCAGGTTGTTGAACAAAAGCAGACTTCCTCCTGCGAAGTTGCCGAGGTGGTAACGGGAATCCGTAGCGTTCACGCGATTGGATGTCAGCAGCCAATAGAAAATGAGCAAAAGACCTGCACCCAACCAACCGGCGAGATCCAAAACGATATCCGTCAATTGAGCGACTCCTGAAATTAAGCCTCCGGCGAGCGAAGGGGACCAGATCGGATCGGAAACGTGACAGC
>JBPCVD010000035.1:0-7376 GCA_051010815.1 Rubripirellula sp. | reverse complement strand
GAAAAGGAAATGAGGGGTCGGGTACCGGGTAGATCAGGTTCCGACAAAGGGACTGGCTTCCTTCTGCCAATTCGTAGTACTCGCCGCGAAAAGGCACGACACGAATGTCCGTTTCGACTCCAGCCATCCGACAGACGCGATCACTTTGCAAGCCGGCACAATTGATCATCTGGCCGCATTCGATCGTTTCGCCATTTCGACTTTGCAATCGAAGGCCACCGGCCAAGGATTCGATATTGGCGAGGTTAAAACCGAACGTGATCTTGCCACGCCGAGACGTCACCATCTCAGCCATCTTCTTGCAGACGCTCAAGAAGTTGACAATTCCAGTTTCGGGAACGTGAAGTGCTGCAATTCCGGCGGCGGCAGGTTCCAGTTCACGAAGTTGATCGGTGTTGATTCGCTCAAAACCAACGCCATTGGCTGTCGCGCGTTCGGCAATCTTCTCAAGGAGCTGTAATTCGGACTCCAACGTCGCCACAACGACTTTACCGCACGCATCCCAAGTGATCCGATGTTCCGTGCAAAACGCCTCCATGGCGGCCTTGCCGACTCGGCAATTGATCGCCTTTCTCGATCCGGGTTTGTAATAGATACCTGAATGCAAGACGCCCGAATTATGCCCCGATTGGTGCCGTCCGACACTCGCCTCGGCTTCGACGATGGTAACGCTGATGTCCGTGTAGCGGCTTTGTAGCTGCATCGCGGTCGCCAAACCAACGATTCCACCACCGACAATCACGACGTCTGAACGATTCATACCAGGGTTCCTGCACGCAAGTCCGGGGCGCTCGTAAGCGTGAAGGGTAACCGAGCCGATGCGTTGCGTGGAAGTCTTCCACTTGTTTGCCCATCGCGCACCACAGGCGAGACGACCGGCACGTTCCGGTCGACGATGATTGAAGGAGGCGATCAAAGCAAGGCGAGAGGCGCCGTTTATGGCAAACATCGTTCGTCAATGCTCATTCTTCGCCCTACTTTGACCGGGTGACTGCTGTCGCGCAGTTCAAGTCAACCCGCCCGAACGCAGGGGCAGAGCGCAAGGGGGGCGGAGCGCAAGGGAGGCAGAACGTAAGACCGAAAGTGTAAATCAGGAATTCAAAACTCGAATGGGCAATTCGAGTGCGAAACTCAAGTGGCACCCATCGGCCGCGGGTTGGTGGTGGCGGGACGCGGCAAGGTTCAAATCGATTAGAATCGTGGCTCCCGTCAGTCGTTTGTCGATCGAGAATGAGACTCTAATGAACCGTTGTTCGAGCTTTGTCGTTTCAGATTGTGTCGTAAGTTTTTGGCGAGTGCCGTTGGTGATCGCAGCGGCGAGTTGGATGCTTTGTTGCGACCGGCTCACCCTTGCCGACGAGGCTTCCTCGCCCAACATCATTTACATCATGACTGATGATCTCGGCTATGGAGACTTGGGTAGCTATGGTCAGGAAGTTGTGGAAACACCGAACCTGGATCAGATGGCTGCCGAGGGCATGCGGTTCACCGACCATTACGCCGGCCATACGGTATGCCGTCCATCGCGGTTGGTGCTTTGGACCGGCCAGCATGTTGGCCACACGGGGCTGACTGGGAACCGTTCGCGAAGTTTGACTGGCATGGAGGGGACGGTCGCCCGGCGGTTGCACGACGCGGGCTATGCAACCGGCGGCGTTGGAAAATGGGCGTTGGGGAATGTTGATGAGCCATCGGAAATCGACAACCCCGGGCATCCGAATCACAACGGATTTGACTATTGGTTTGGATACATGAATCAAGGCAATGCCCATAATTTCTATCCCACGCATCTGTGGGAAAATGACAAACAAGTGAAGCTGCCTGGCAATGTGATCGGTGACTATCCCAATGGCCGTGGACGGGTCTCCTCGTCACGCGAGAAGTACTCCCATGATTTGATGACAGACGCGGCCTTGCGGTTTGTTCGCGAGCATCAGCACCAACCTTTCTTGTTGCACATTCATTGGACGATTCCTCATGCCAACAACGAGGGTGGACGTGTGCTTGGTGATGGCATGGAAGTGCCGGATTACGCTCAATACGCCGACAAGGACTGGCCGAATCCGGAAAAGGGGTTTGCAGCCATGGTTAGCCGGATGGATGGGGACGTTGGAAAATTGATGAGTTTGCTCAAGGAGCTGAACCTCGATGAAAAAACGATCGTCCTGTTCACGTCGGACAACGGACCGCACCAGGAAGGTGGTCACCAGCATGAGTTTTTTAATTCGAACGGTGATTTGAAAGGCTTCAAGCGTTCCATGCATGATGGAGGCATTCGCGTTCCTTTGTTGGTTCGTTGGCCTGGCAAAGTGGCTCCGGGGCATGTGACCGATCATCCATCGGCCTTTTGGGATTTCCTTCCGACGGCTTGCGAATTGGCAGGCGTACCTGCTCCGGCGAATGTGAAAGCAGATCGGGAGTTGGGAAGTGACGGGATTTCCTACCTGCCGACACTCTTGGGTCGACCTCAGGATCAAGACAAGCACGAGTATCTGTACTGGGCGAGCCAGGAAGGAGAGACGAGCGCCGGTGTTCGAATGGGGAAATGGAAGCTCGTTCAATATCGACCTGCCAAGAAACCGAAAGGCAATCAGAAACCGACGTCGGAGGCTGCGGAGCCGAAATGGCGTTTGTACGACTTATCCGTCGACATTGGAGAAGAGCATGATCTGTCGGCCGAGCATCCCAACGTGGTGAAGAAAATGATCGGGCTTTTGGAGTTGGATGGGCTGCTGTAAACAATGCAATGTCTTACCGAGCGGCGTCAGAAGGCTTGAATACCACACATGGCAGACTCACAAGTTCCCGTCGTACCGACATGGTTTCAGAGTGGATTTCATGCGTTTTTACGCCCATTTCTGAAACGCCACTTTCACGCGATCGCGGTCGACAAGGAATCACGTGACAAGCTTGATATTCAGGAAGACGAACCGCTTCTGGTGTATGGGAACCATCCTTCTTGGTGGGATCCCTTAATCGCGCATTTTCTGAATCAATCGCTCTTTCCGACCCGCCAGTTCTATGCGCCGATTGATGCCGAGGCACTTGAGCAGTATCAAGTCTTCGGAAAACTGGGGTTCTACGGGGTTCGATTGAATACAACCAGTGGCGCCGGTGCTTTCTTGAAGCAAAGCATGGGCATCCTGAATGCGGGCCAGACGGCGATTTGGATTACTCCCGAGGGACGTTTCTCGGACGTCCGTGATCACAGTGCTCCTTTGATGCCGGGTCTTGCCCATCTGTGCACGAGAATGAAGCGAGGCAAGGTGCTGCCGTTGGCGTTAGAGTACGTTTTTTGGGAAGAGCGTTTGCCGGTTTGTTTGGTCAAGCTGGGACCCTGTTTCGATATTGCGAAACACGAGATGCTTCACAAAAGCGAATGGCGTGATCAATTGACCGAGTCATTGCGAAGCACTCAGTCGGGGTTAGCAGACCTTGCCACGGCACGCTCTTCGGAGCCCTTTGAGGATTTGATTCGAGGGAAGAAGGGTGCCGGGTTCTTCTATGATTCTTTTCGTCGTGTGAAGTCGACGTTGGGTCGCTCAAGATTTCGTGCAAATCATGGAGAGCAATTCGAATGATCTTGGCGTTGTCGATTGCCGGGGTCTTGTTGGCACTGATACCCGCAGGTCTGTTTTTTAAGAATCTGCCGCTCTTCCTGTTTCCGAACGACGAAGATCTCAATGCCGACCGTTCCGTGGTCGGCGAGGAAGATTCGGATAGCGCTCACGATAGTCTGCCTTCCGTCTCCGTTTTGATTCCGGCACGCGACGAGGAAAGCTCAATCGAACGAAGTGTCCGCGCCGCGCTCGACAGTCGCGGTGTCACGGTGGAAGTCGTCGTGCTGGATGATCACTCCGCGGATCGAACGGCGGAGATTGTTCAGTCGCTCGCTGACCAGGACAGTCGTGTGGTCTATCGGGTCAGTGAGACTCTGCCGGAAGGATGGAACGGCAAGCAGTTTGCATGTCGACAGTTAGCTGACATCGCGACCTTCGAGTCTCTTCTGTTCTTGGACGCCGATGTTCGATTGCATCCCGATTCACTGATGCGTTTGTGTCACCGACAGGACGCCGACGACCTTGCGCTGCTGAGTGTCTTTCCGCATCAGGAGACCGGGACCTTCCTTGAGAAGTGGATCATTCCAATGATGCACTACATTTTGCTTGGATTCTTGCCCCTGGATCGAATGCGGGACAGTCCTCATCCGGCCTACGCTGCCGGTTGTGGTCAATTGTTTTTGACCACAAAAACAGCGTACCAATCTGCGGGCACGCACGAGGCAATTCAAGGTTCGCGACACGACGGGCTAAAACTGCCACGCGTCTACCGAGCGGTTGGGCTGATGACGGATGTTTACGACGGAACGGATCTGGCGGACTGCCGAATGTACCGCTCTGCCGGCGAAGTCGTGCGAGGCGTTTTGAAGAACGCCTCCGAAGGGATCGCGAATCCAAAGTTGATTGTTCCGTTCACCATTCTATTGATCGGCGGAAGTGTGTTGCCGATCCTAACGCTGGTCGCGTCCTGCTACCAAATGCAGATGTCATCCGCACTGGTTTCATTGTTGGGAGTTGGCATTGGTCATGCTCCACGTGCTGCTGCGGCAAAAGTGTTAAAGCAGCCGGTTCAGGGCGTCATTTTTCACGCGCCCGCCACCTTTGTGTTCGTCATCTTGCAGTGGATTGCATTGGCGAACCAACTTCTCGGACGCCAGGTAGCTTGGCGTGGCAGGACGTCGAGCTGAAAAAGCTATGATGGTCGGATGCGATCGACTCGCCGATGGATATCTGTGATCCACGAGTCTGTTTGCAAGATCTTGACCAAGGAATCCCCGATGTACCGTGCCCATTTCGTTTTGCTTCTTGTCGGTTCGCTCGCCGGACTGGCTACGGCAGATAGGCCCAACGTATTGGTCGTTTTGGCGGACGATCTCGGTTACGGCGACATTGGCTGCTACGGACACGAAACCGTTCGAACGCCACATCTTGATCAGTTCGCGACAGAGGGTCTGCGACTGACGAGTTGCTACTCGGCGCATCCCAACTGTTCCCCATCCCGCGCAGGTTTGATGACCGGAAGGACGCCATTTCGCTCCGGAATCTACAATTGGATTCCAATGTTCTCTCCCATGCATTTGAAGCCCGAAGAGATCACCATTGCGACGCTATTGCAAAATGCTGGGTACGACACCTGCCATGTGGGCAAATGGCATCTGAACGGACGCTTTAATCTTTCGGGCCAACCTCAGCCCTCGGACCACGGATTTCGACACTGGTTCGCGACGCAGAACAACGCACTTCCGAATCATCGTGACCCGGTCAATTTCGTTCGTAATGGTGATGCCGTCGGTCCCTTGGAGGGCTATTCGGCTGAGCTGGTTGCTGCTGAGGCTGTTGAGTGGCTCAAGGATGGCCGAGATCCGGAGAAGCCGTTCTTTCTGTTTGCTTGTTTTCACGAACCGCATGAGCCGATCGCATCAGCGAAACGATTCACTTCCCAGTATCCGTCGGAGGATCCGAGCTACTCTGCCCATCACGGAAATGTGACGCAACTGGACGACGGTTTTGGTCAATTGATGACCGCGTTGGACGAGCTTCAATTGACGGAGGAGACGTTCGTGTTTTTTACCAGTGACAATGGGCCCGCGATCACACCGATGCATCCCCACGGTTCATCCGGTCCTCTACGCGACAAAAAAGGGGCGATCTACGATGGCGGCACGAGGGTTCCAGGGATGCTCCGTTGGCCAGGACACATTTCCGCTGGCGAGACGAGTGACGTTCCGGTCGGCGGAGTCGATCTGCTGCCTACGATTTGCGAGTTGGCGACGATCCCGGTTCCCAATGATCGAGCTCTCGACGGAGTGAGTTTTGTTCCGGTGTTTTCTGGCGGTGAACCTGAACGACGCCAGCCCCTTTATTGGCAGTTCAACCGAGCCAAGAGCGATGTCAAAGTGGCCATTCGGGATGGCGATTGGAAACTGGTTGCTTCCTTGACCGATCCTGGACCGAATATGGGTGCTGACATTACGGAGCAGGAAATACAACGAATCAAGTCGGCAGAGCTGACCGGGTTCGCCCTCTACAACCTTCGGAAAGACATCGATGAATCTGAGAATCTCGTCGAAACTGAAAAGCAGGTTTTTCGAGAGATGAAAGAGTCGATGCAGGCGATCTACGCCGAAGTGCGTGACGAAGCACCCGTCTGGCCCTCTTGGGAATGGCCGAAGTACGAGTCATCCGAGATCGTGTGGCCTGAGTACTGGACGAATCGGAAACGCACACCGGCAAAATAGGCAGATTAGGCGGCGTCAGCTGACGCTGTTGTTGATGCTTGCAATTCACGTTTCGGGCCAGCTGGCTGGCTGAATTCGACTGGTTTGCGATCGGGGAGTTCGCTACAAGACGGATGCTGGTCGCAGTCGCGTCAGACCGATGTTCATCGTTCTCGTGGCGACTCGGACTAGCGTTTGGTAACGAAGACTCGTCATGGATGACGAAGGAAATATGAACAATTTCGGCCGCGTTCTTGGTTTGGCGTCACGACGACGTTGGTCACTGGTGGGCATCTTTTTGAGCTCATTGCTGATCGCGATGTTGTGGGGCGCGAACATTGGAACGTTGTATCCGCTCGTTGAAGTCGTGTTTAAGGGCGATAGTTTGCCTGGCTACGCGGCCAAGAAAATCGACGAATCCGATCTCGAAATCATGGCTCTCGAAGACGAAATCTGTTCGTTGTCGGGAGAACTCTTTGTCGCGGACGGAGACCAGGCGCGGCGGTTGGATATGCGTATCCAGACGGCCGAAGCAAAGCTGAAGGTTACCGAGGATTCCGTCTACTATTTGCGGATGGCGCAGCCGACCATCGATCAATATGCGCCCCGGGGTGCCTATTCGACCTTGCTTTTGATTGTGGCAATTTTGATTGGCGGTACCGCGATCAAGCTTGTCGCGTTGATGTTCAATTTGTTGTTGGTTCAATACGTCGCCGAGAAAACGGCGGTGGAGTTGCGTTCGATCTTCTTCCGCAAAGCACTCAGTTTGGATCTCGATTCGTTCGGTGAGAATGGTTCGTCCGAACTCACTTCACGTTTAACGAACGACATCTCGCACGTCGGGGCTGGGGTCTCGGTATTGCTTGGCCGCTTGGTTCGTGAGCCGCTCAAAATGGCAGTTTGCCTGGCGGGTGCTACGTTCGTTTGTTGGCGGCTTCTGCTCCTTGTGATGATCGTGACCCCGCTGCTTGCGTTGGTGATGCATCACTTGAGCCGCGCGATACGACGAGCCAGTCGACGCGCGATGGAAGAAATGAGTCAGCTATATGGCATGTTGAATGACGCCTTTGCCGGAATTCGTGTGGTCAAGGCCTTCAAC
>JBPCVD010000034.1:0-6614 GCA_051010815.1 Rubripirellula sp. | reverse complement strand
GTTGCGGTCGCAGTGATCAGCCCTCGCGATCCGAGTTTCCTTACACACTTGCGGCCCATCGCGACAACCTCGTTGCGTTGATCGACTCCCTCGATCTCGATCGCATCACGCTCGTCGCCCACGATTGGGGCGGCGCAATCGGACTCGCATCCGTCCTGGAGCGTCACGATCGACTGCAACGGATCGTCTTGTTGAACACGGGGGCTTTTCCGCCTCCCTACGTGCCATGGCGAATTGCTGCTTGCCGAATTCCGGTGTTGGGAACAGCTGCCGTCCGAGGTCTGAACGCCTTCGCCAAGGCCGCGGTCACGATGGCCATGTCACGCAACAAGATGTCGACCGAAGTCGCGAACGGATTGTTGGCGCCCTATGACAGTTGGTCCCACCGCGTCGCGATTGATGCCTTTGTGCGAGACATTCCAATGTCGCAACGCCACCCGACCTTTCAAACGCTCGCCGATCTCGAGTCCCGGTTGCCAACGTTGAGCGACACTCCCTCCCTGCTGATCTGGGGAATGCAAGACTGGTGTTTCCGTCCGGAGTGCTTGCGACGTTTCCAGGCCGCGTGGCCGCAAGCCAAGTCGGTCGAAATCGAGGATGCGGGACACTATGTCATCGAGGACGCACCCGAAGAAACACTCTCCGCGATCGCCAGCTTTATCGATGGTGACACTGAAAGCGACTCAGAAACAATCGATCGCTAGACGCCCATCGACAACGTACGCGAGAATCGAATGCGGAAACACATCGCCGCCGAACGATCGCATTCATCACGCCATCGACGCAACGACCGATTCGAAATACGAGTCGCCACATGAATGATCCGCTTCACGCTTTTCGACATCTCGCTTGCACGCCCGCCGAGGCGGTTCGCTGGGCATGTGTGTTGGAGGCAACCGCACCCAAACCAGGCAACGTATTTCCTGGACGCAGCTTTGCCGATTTGAACCATGCGGACTTCGTCGCAGCAGCCGAAATCGCGGCGCGTGACCTGGGCCTCAAAAAGGAACCCATCAGTCTGCGGATGCTGAATGCTGTCGATCAAATGATTTCGAGGCTCGGTACGAATGTGAATCTTGGCATCATTCTGTTGCTTGGACCTCTCGTTGCCGCAGATGAATCACGATTGGCAACTTTGGCCGAGGGAGATCCCGTTCCCACATGGAGCTCGGCAATTCCCGGCGTACTCGATCGCTTTGACGGACAAGACGGCAAACGCATTTTCCTTGCCATCCAACGTGCCTCCGCCGGCGGCATGGGATCTTCGGAGTCGATGGATCTAAATGAATCACATGATTCGGTTAACATCTTGCAAGCCATGACGATTGCGAAAGATCGAGATCGAATCGCGCGTCAATACGCTGGCGGGTATGCCGACTTGCTCGAACACATCGTGCCAACACTGCGGGATTCGATCACCGATTGTGGCGACGTTCTGATCGGGATCTGCCAATCGCATGTGCGTTTACTGGCCGATGCCCCTGACAGTTTGATCGCTCGAAAAAACGGCCCTAAGCTTGCCGAAGAGGTACAACAACGAGCGGGCCAGGTCGATCTGAACGATGTCGACAGCATGGAAGCATTCGATCGATTCCTGCGAACCGGCGGACACCATTTGAATCCTGGTACCACGGCCGACCTGATCGCCGCGGCCATCTATGTGCTCTTGCGCACTCAAGACAAGGAAAAGACTCTGTGAGCGAAGCAACCTATCGCGTTGACGTGACGAAACAGCAATTCGTCTTTTCTGCGGCGCACTTCATTACGTTCGCGGGCGACATTTGCGAACGTATCCATGGCCACAACTATGGAGTTCGCGCGTCCGTCGAAGGACCGCTCGATGAAAACCGCTATGTGGTCGATTTCATTGCGTTGCGAGACGCGGTGCTGGAAGAAACTCAAAGCCTTGACCATCATGTGATCCTGCCCACCGATCACGCTGAGATCAAGATCACAAGTGATGAGCGTGAAACGACCGCGACCTTTCGCGACCGACGCTGGGTGTTTCCCAATGAAGACTGCGTCATGCTTCCGGTCATCAACACGACCGCGGAAGAGATCGCGAGAGTCATCGCCGAACGTGTCATCGAACGGACACGAGAGCGATTCGGGGATCATCTCAGTTACATCGAAGTCGCCGTGGATGAGAATTGCGGCCAATGGGGTGTCTGCCGCCTGCCGTGGCCCAAATAGTGACGCTTGCAGCTCATCGCAATCTGCTAAGTTAGTCGCGTTCTTCGATTTGCTGACTCGCCCCTCGTCTCTACTGACAAAGACTTGCTGGAGCGGGCTAACCATTCGTGTAAAAACGGCCATGCGATGCGACTGCTACTTTTTCTCGGTCTTGTAGGTTGGACCGCTCAAATAACGTCGGCGGCGGATACCCCTCCACGTCCGAACATACTGTTTGCGATTGCCGACGATCTCTCCTTTCCCCACATGGGCGCCTACGGAACGGATTGGGTTGAAACGCCCGCTTTCGATCGCGTGGCGCGTGAGGGCCTGTTGTTCAATCGTTGCTACACGCCCAACGCAAAGTGCGCACCGTCGCGTTCCTGTCTATTAACGGGACGAAACTCGTGGCAACTCGAAGAGGCGGCAAACCACTGGTGCTACTTCCCAGCAAAATTCCCTTCCTATGTCGAAGTGCTGGGCGCGAATGGTTATGCGACAGGCATGACCGGAAAAGGATGGGCTCCCGGTATCGCATTGGATGCTGACGGAAAACGTCGACAAATGGCGGGTAAGCCGTTCAGCAGCAAAAAGGCCAAGCCACCTACCTCAGCGATCAGCAACAATGATTACGCTGGCAACTTCTCTGATTTCCTTGATTCGGTTGCCGATCAACAACCCTTTTGTTTTTGGTACGGCTCGACGGAGCCGCATCGCAGATACGAATTCAAGAGTGGTTCTCGTCTGGCTGGAAAAAAGCCGGAAGACATCGACCGTGTGCCACTATTCTGGCCCGACAATGATACGGTTCGCCATGACATGTTGGACTACGCTTTTGAGGTCGAGCACTTCGACAATCACTTGGGGCGAATGCTAGACGAACTTCAAAAGCGGGGAATGCTGGACAACACTCTCGTGGTGGTGACCTCGGACAACGGCATGCCATTCCCTCGCATCAAAGGACAGAAGTACGAACTGAGCAATCATCTTCCTTTGGCCATCATGTGGCCTGACGGCATCCAATCGCCGGGACGCAAGATCGACGATCTGGTCTCGTTCATCGATTTCGCCCCCACCTATCTACAACTTGCGGGGATCGATTGGGATACGAGTGGCATGGCTTCTACCCCGGGCATCTCACTCGTCCCGGTGCTTGACGACACAGCCACCGAACCCCACCGCGAGTACGTGCTGATCGGCAAGGAACGTCACGATATCGGCCGGCCCGGTGACGTTGGCTATCCAGTCCGTGGCATCATTGAAGGTCCGTTCTTATTGATCCAAAACTTCGAAACGGATCGTTGGCCCGCGGGCAATCCGGAAACCGGTTACTTGAACACCGATGGCAGCCCCACCAAGACCGAGATCCTGAATTCTCGACGCAATGGGGAAGATCCCACGCACTGGGAATTGGCATTTGGAATGCGTCCCGAATTCGAAATGTTCAACGTCGAAACCGATCGTGATTGCCTCAGCAACGTCGCCGACGCCGAACGCTACGCCGAGACACGATCCAAAATGGAAGCGCAGATGATCCGTGAACTCAAAGCCGAAGGTGACCCACGCGTCTTTGGCAACGGAAAAGTCTTTGACGAATATCGGTACGCAAATGAAAAAGAGCGGGATTTTCACGGTAAGTATTTGTCGGATCCCTCCAGCGTTCGGGCCGGCTGGGTCGAAACGACCGATTTCGAAAAGGAAGCAATCCCGCCGTCGCCGAACACGAAGCCGTGACCCCAAAACTCCCACTTTTCACATCGTTCGTCTGCCAATGGACTTTGCTGCGAAGACGAAAGTAGTTGCCGAGATTGCCAAAAGACTAAGATCCTTCGGAGCACCTGACGCGTATCAGCGACCGTGGCGCAAGCCAGCACTCGCTGTCACTCACTCTTCTCGCGATCGCCACCTCACGAATGCTGATTGTTGAATCGCTGACGAAAAGCTTCCCGCTCGATGAGGGCGAGGTTCGTGCTGTCGATCAGCTCTCGTTTCAGATCGCTCCGGGTGAGGTCTATGGGCTGCTGGGGCCAAATGGTGCCGGAAAGACCACCACACTTCGAATGGTGCTGGGGCTGATTCAGCCGGATGATGGCTATGCGGAGGTCGATGGGAAACGAACCGAGGACGACCCGATCGCCGTCAAGTCGCGGCTGGGTTTCGTCTCTGCAAGCGACGGTGTCTATCCGTGGCTGAGCGTCCGCGAGATGCTGCTTTATTTCGCCGACCTTTACGCGGTCGAACCAGCCACTGCTGCTGAACGTTGCGAGACGCTTGCCGACATGATGGGCATCCGTTCGTTGCTCGATCGCCGCGCCGGAACGCTCAGCACCGGACAGCGCCAGCGAGTCACGCTCGTGCGAGGCCTGATTCATGATCCGCCGGTCATGTTGCTCGACGAACCGACCCGCGGACTCGACGTGGTCGGCGTCCAAACCATCTTCGAATACATCGAACATTTGCGTGAAGAGGGAAAGGCCGTGGTGGTTTGCACTCACCGCCTGGACGAAGCGGAACGCCTTTGCGACCGATTTGGCCTGCTCCATCGCGGACGACTACAACACACCGGATCGATGCAGCAACTCCAACAAGAAACAGGTCGCGAGCATCTAGTTGAGATGTTCGTCGACTTGATGCGGAGTTAACGCCATGACGCAACCCAACACACGGGGGCGACTACTTCGCCTCTGTCAGAAAGAACTCAAGGAAACGATTCGCGACCGCCGTACGATCGTGACGCTGCTGCTGATGCCGCTGCTCGTCTACCCGATCATGAGCATGGCTCTGAATCGATTTCTACTGACTCGCGGTGAGATCGCCGAAGGCTTCACGGTCAGCGTCGCCACCGAAGCGGAAGCGGCGATGCTGGATCGCTGGCTCAGTGACCCGCGTAGCACTCCACCGAAATCGATCCTGGAGAGCAGCGGCAACGAACTCGCAAAATTCCGCGTCTCGGTCGTTGAGGATGAGACCGCCGCTGAAGCGGTCGAACGCAACGACGTCGATGTCGGTGTCTCGATCGAGAACATTGATGGCAGGACTCCCGAGGCAACCTTCTACGCGTTTCGCGGTGATGGCACGAGCCAGGCTGCGCGTCGAGTCATCATCGAGCGCCTGCAATGGCTGAAAATGTCCGATGCCAACGCACAGGCCAAGGTCTCGAATCCGAATTACCAGCCCCCAGTCGACGTGGAAGTTGCCAACGTCGGTGAGCCTCAAAAAGGGGAACTGCTGGGAACCATCGTTCCGCTTGTGCTGGTGTTGATGACGATCACCGGCGCCGTTTACCCAGCAATCGACCTGACGGCTGGCGAGCGAGAACGGGGCACCATGGAATCGGTCATGGCATCGCCCGTTCCCCGGTCCTATGTCTTGTTCGCCAAATACATTGCCGTCGTGACGGTCGCGCTGTTCACGGCAATTGCGAACTTGGTCGCGATGTTCACGACGCTGTGGGCCAGCGGACTGTTGAGCATGTTGACCGGTGTAGACGCCTTTCCCTGGTTCGCGATTCTAAAAATCCTCGGTTTGCTCGTCCTCTTCAGCGGGTTCTTTTCAGCCTTGCTGCTGTCGCTGACTAGTTTCGCCAAGTCGTTCAAAGAGGCGCAAGCCTATTTGATCCCGATGATGCTGCTGTCACTCACGCCGGCGATGCTATCGCTGATGCCTGGTGCCAGCCTGACCGGTGCAATGGCCATTTTGCCATTGATCAACATTGTGTTGCTCGCTCGAGACTTGCTTTCCGGCTCCGTCGATCCGACAGGTGCCGTCGCTGCGGTGGTCAGCACAATCGCGTACGCGGCTGCCGCTCTTTCGATCGCGGCGAAACTTTTCGGCAGTGACGCGGTGACTCGCACGAGTGAAAAGTCCATTGGGTCGCTTCTCCAACGACCGCGAGAGGTCACGTCTCATCCCAGTCCTCAAGCGGCGGCCATGATGCTGGCGTTGCTGGTACCGATCTATTTTGTCGTTTCCAACGGGCTGATGCGATTCATCAAGTCGGCCGACGAGACGAGCGTCGAGTTCAAGTTATTGCTGAACGCGGTTGCCTTGATCCTGACGTTTGGACTCGTGCCGCTGTTTGCCGCATTTCTGGGTCGCAATCGATTCATAACGACGTTTCGGATCAAGATGCCGTCACTTCCGCCCCACCAGTACCTGAAAGCGACGCTTGCAATCGTCGGCTCAGTACTGCTCGGACTTGGAGCTTGGGCATTTGCTCATGAAGCGTTCGTTTTCGCCGATGCGATCGGAATCGGTGGGCTGTCCGAAGACCAAATCGCAGGGGCGAAAGCAACGATCGCGAAAATGCGTGAAGCATCGCCAGTGCTACTGATCGCCGTCTTTGCTTTGACGCCCGCCGTGATTGAGGAACTCTGTTTCCGAGGCTACCTATTCTCATCGCTCCAAGGATTCTTCACCCCGCTTCGCACGATCCTGATCAC